>JAYELD010000163.1 GCA_034717215.1 Caldisericota bacterium | reverse complement strand
AACCATTAAAAGGCGACGATGAGGTGCTCTCATTAAGGATACACCTTTTGTTTTATAATGAATAAAGAAGGGAAGAGCTATGAAACAGAGAGAGGGTGTTTATCAGCGTTAAAAAGGAGATGAAAATGGCTCAATCCAGCACTGCAAAAGAAATTTTTTCTAAAATGGAATCACCGGATCAATGCAAAATGCAGGGCCACTGGCTTCTGGCCAGAATGGGAAAGCGCGTATTGCGTCCCGGAGGTTTGGAACTGACAAAACAGATGCTGAACCTGCTCGACGTGCAGTCCATAGACCGGGTAGTGGAGTTTGCCCCTGGGCTGGGGATTACAGCCAGGCTGGTTTTGAACAGAAATCCGGCTGAGTATACAGCGATTGAAGCAGATGAGGCTGCCGCCATAAAAACAAGAAATTATCTTTACGGCCCCGGGCAGAAGTGCCTCCTGGGTTCGGCGGAGCATACCGGTCTTTCCGAAGCATCCGCCACCGTTGTCTACGGAGAGGCAATGCTGACCATGTACTCTGACAAGCAAAAGAAAAAAATTATTAGAGAAGCGCACCGTCTGCTTCAGTCCGGCGGACGGTACGGCATTCATGAAATTTGCCTGATCCCTGACAGCCTGGATGAAAAGATTGTTCAGGAAATAAGAAAAGCGCTTTCAAGCGCGATTCACGTGGGAGCCAGTCCTTTAACAATGGCCAAATGGCGTGAGTTCATGGAATCCGAAGGTTTTGTTGTAAAAGAAGCGGTTAAGTCGCCGATGCACCTTCTGGAGCCAAGGCGGCTTGTCCAGGATGAAGGCTTCATGGGAGCCGGTCGTTTTATTTTTAATGTGCTGCGCAGCCCGGAGGCAAAAAAACGGGTGCTTGTTATGAGAAATATTTTCAAAAAATATAAGAGGTACATTTCCGGTTTTATTATGGTTAGCGTTAAATAAGGAGGTTTTGTCATGGAAAGAAAATTGAATTTTGCAGGAATTATTATCGGCATGCTGTTCCTTATGGGTTACCAGACTGCAGTGGCGGCCGAAGAAGAAATTAAACTTGAATCAACGATTGTCACGGCAACCAAGACTGAAAAGGAGATATCCGGCATAACCGCGTCAGTGGATGTTATCACATCCGCTGAAATAAAAATGATGGGGGCCGCCACCCTGAAAGACATAATCGAAAAGGCTCCGGGCCTTACCATGCAGTACGGACGCTTTCCCCACCCAAGCTCCAAATCAAAAAGCGCCATCTCCATCCGCGGCATGGGATGCAATGGAACCTTGATGTTGATTGACGGCAAAAGGCTGGGCGGTGAAAGCGAAAGCCCATACGAGATGGACAGGATCCCGGCGGACATGATTGAGAGAATCGAAATCGTAAAAGGCCCCATGAGCACCCTTTACGGATCAGATGCCCTGGGTGGTGTAATAAATATCATAACTAAAAAGCCGTCCAAAGATAAAGTCCATATCGGCCTGGATTTGAGAGGGGGAATGAATAATTTCGGCGATGGGGAGGATTATAATGCAAGCTTTAACGTGCGAGGCAAAGCAGAAAAGCTTGGATACACTTTTTTTGCCGGCTACAATGAGGCCAACCCTTATGTTGAAAGGGAAACTTACACCTCCAAAGCGTTGAATCCGAAAAACAATCAGCCTATTCCAACTGATGATCAGCATGGCAAAACCGGTGCGATAGATGTGACTTATAGAGATGAAGCAGAGGTTTTAAACACCGGTCTTTCACTGGATTACAATTTTACTGATGCCTTAAATGCTGTTGTTGATTTTAATTATTTTAAGGAAGACAGAGAAGGTTTTTACCTTGGCGCTTCTAAAAAGCCGAGGCCAGGTCAGATGCCGCCGGCCGCCATGATTCTGAATACGCCTGTCAAATCAGTCGATGACAATGAAAGATTCGATTACGGCAGTTCAATCGGATACAAATTTACAGATGTTCTTACAGGCAGATTAAGGGCATACAGATCAGAGTATGAAAAGCGGAACTGCACAACCGCCATAAATTTTACGGCTCCGGTTAACAAGAAATTCAGCGCTGATGTAGATATCACAGGATATGAGGCCGAGACGATCTGGGCTGTCACTAATGAACATCTGCTGGTATCCGGAGCCGAGTATAGAGAAGTATCAAGGGACTCCTGCGCCATCAACCCGGACCCCACAAGTTACGAATTTGTAAACGACACACACCGCTTTAAGGCTCTTTATCTGCAGGATGAGTGGCAGATAACAGATACAATAAACGCCATTTTGGGTATCCGCTATGACGACATATCCTACGCTGATAACGAAATGACCTTTAAGGCCGGTTTGATCAAAAGCATCTTCCCTCTGTTGAGGCTAAGAGTCAATTATGCTGAAGGTTACAGGGCGCCTGACACCGCCGAACTCTATGTGATAGCTCCGAGTCCAGGTGACGTCCCCAGAATAGGTGCTGAAGCCGTTTATGGCCCGAAACAGACTGTTCATACACTGGACCCGGAATCTCTTAAAAGCTATGAACTGGGAATTGGCGGAGAGAACAATCGGTTCAGCTATTCAATCGCCCTTTTTTTCAACGATGCTGAAGATAAAATTGAACTGGAAAGGATCGATGCAGACCAGGACGGCGTTGACGACTACCAGACATACGTTAATAAAACGGACGTCGAAACTAAGGGTGTGGAAATCGAGGCCGGATACAACTTTGGATACGGAATATCCGCAAATTTTGGCTGGCTGGAGCTTGATACCGAAGACAAAGAAACCGGAAAAGATCTTCTTTTCAACCCGGAAAGAACCCTTTCCCTTGGCCTTGATTACAAAGTAACCGATGGTTTATCCTTTTCAGTGTTTACAAGACATATCGGCAGGCAGTATAAAACGGGAACTGAAAAGGCGGATTCTTTCACCATCGTTGATGTCTCTTTTTCAAAAAAGCTTGGAACCGGAAATAATTATGAATTATATGGCGGTGTCAACAATATATTTGATGAAGACGTGGACAAGACGCTCGGCTCAAATGTTGGGCCCTTTTTCTTTGCCGGAATAAGAATCAATTACTAATACCTAAATTGAGCGATTTTTTACTCGATCTGCGCCGATCTCTTGCGCATAAAGGCTTCGCAAAAATCCTCGACATATCCACGGGTATGCCTGTGGTTTTTGCAAACCCTTATGCATCAAGATCTCAGCACATATCTTCGCAAAAAATCGCTCAACTTAGGTAATATAAGGAAAAACACCATGAATCTGAAAGTAACAAGTTTTTTGACACTGTTAATAATACTGTTTCCCTTGACCCTTTATTCTAAGCAGGACTCCTGCATTGACTGTCATGAAAAGCAGCAGCCAGGGCTTGTTGCAGACTGGAAAAAATCAAAGATGGCAATTAAGGGGCTTGATTGCAGCTCCTGCCATGGCAATAAGCATAAAACCCAGGATGATTACTTAAAAGCCCGGATGCCTGCCATTTCGACTTGCGAAAAGTGTCATCTCCAGCAAGCCGTTCAATTCAAAAAAGGGAAGCACGCTTTGGCTGAAATCGCACTAAAAATACCTCCCATGGGGCACAAAGTTAAAAAAAATGCTCCGATAGTTTTTGAAACATCATGTGCTGTTTGCCATTTGGAAACAGGAAAAGATGGAGGTCAGTGTGATGCTTGTCATGGCGGGCATCGTTTTTCCGCACAGGAAGCAAAAAAGCCGGAAGCCTGTCTTCCCTGCCATATTGGAAACCATCCTTCTTATGAGGCTTATTACCATTCTAAACACGGCGCTCTTTATAAGATGAGAGGTCTGGATTCCGGAGCCCCAACCTGCAGTACCTGCCATATGAATGACGGCGACCACAAGTTAATGACGAGTTGGGGATTTTTCGGCATCAGACCTGGGGAAAAAGATAAGGAGCATGCCAAATATCAGAAGCCGGTAATCAGGGCATTGAAAACGCTGGGACCGATTCTGGCGCCCGAGAGTACCAGAAATTCATTTGAAGAATGGAGTAAGTTAAGAGTGGATATGATAAAAATTTGCAGTAATTGTCATTCCACTTCTTTTGCAAAAAAACAGCTTGCCGCCGGAGACGAGGTGGTAAAGGAGGCAAATAAAATTGCCGCTAAAGCTATCCTGGCTGCGGAAAAACTCCGTTCCAAAAAAATCTTAAGCAAGGAGGAGTACTTCTGGTTCTTGAGGAAGGAAATTCATGCGCAAAGGATGTCAATGTATATTCATGCATTTCATCAAAACCCCGAAGATGTTCTCCTGAATTTCATTCACTTGAAGGGAGTAAGCAGGGATATCAAAAAATTATTGAATTAAACAATGTGTTTTTGC
>JAYELD010000162.1 GCA_034717215.1 Caldisericota bacterium | reverse complement strand
GGGTGTATCAGTTGGATTGTTTGATGTTTATAAGACGCCACTGGGGATTGTTAAAGTTTCCAAAACCACAAAAAAACTTCTTTCGGAAGAGGATTTTCACTTTATTTTAGAAGCTCATCTTGAAGAACATTCTCTTGAAGTACAGCTGCCATTTTTGCAGGTAGCTCTACCTCATTTTGAAATAGTCCCCATTATTACCGGTGATGCATCTCCTAATTATTTAGGGACGACTCTTGCTAATTATGCTCCTGAAAATTCTATTTTTCTTGTAAGTTCCGATTTAAGTCATTACCATTCCTATAAAGTGGCAAGGGATATCGATAGTCATTGTAATGATGCTGTGAAAAATCTTAACCTAAAAGAGCTTGCAATTTGTGAAGCGTGTGGGAAAGTTGGAATTGGTACAGCAATATATCTTGCCAGGAAAAATAAGTGGAAGAGCAAAGTACTTCATTATGCAACAAGTGGAGATGTTGCGGGTTCAAAAACACAGGTAGTGGGATATGGCGCTTATGTTTTCTATAAAGGGTGACAATTATGGAGATGCAGCTTAAAAAAGACCTTTTGAAAGTTGCAAGGGATGCTATAAAGAATTATCTGGACCGCAAGGAAAAAATTGTTGTTTCAGAAGATGATTTTCCAGATCCTGAATCCTGGGAAGATAGAGGTACTTTTGTAACGCTCACAATAAATGGAAAGCTAAGAGGCTGCATTGGAACGATTGTGCCTGTTCGTCCTCTGATTCTCGATGTGATAGACAATGCAATTAATGCTGCATTTAGAGATCCACGTTTTTATCCACTTGCAAGAGAAGAATTTTTTATAGTAAATATTGAATTGTCGATTCTTACCATTCCCACGCAATTAAAATTTTCCTCTTCCAAGGAATTACTCAACAAGGTTAGACCTAATATTGATGGAGTGATTATACGAAGAGGCCCGTATCAGGCAACCTTTTTACCTCAGGTATGGGATGAGCTGCCCGACAAGGAAGCATTTTTTAAACATCTGTGCTTAAAAGCAGGATTAAGTGAGGATTGTTTTCAAATGGACGGGTTAGAAGTTTATATTTACCACGTAGACTCCTTTCCAGAAGAAGATTTTAAATAAGTGGATAGGTTATTGTAACTTTCCTTTCTTTAGCATCCCACTCTACACTGCCAACAATATTTTCTATTATAAAGCGCAGCGGCAGATAAGTTCTCGAATTAATGATAAGCGGGTAAACATTTTCATTTTCATCTATTCGTACCTCTTTCTCGTTTACTATTGCTATATTATTTCCTATAAATAGATGGATCTCTGCGCCATTTATAAATATTGTCACTTCTTTATTTTCAGCTTCATAGAGAATCTTTCCACCAAGTGATTCTATAATAGCTCTTATTGGGAGAAAGGTTCGCTCGTTTTTAATAATTGGGGCGGTGTCAATATTTTTTTTTGTAGAGTTGACGTAGATGTACTTTTTGCCGATAAAGAGCTGTAATATTGTTGGTGGAAGCGGTGAATAAGCTATTACAATATTTTTTACCGTTTTATTCCCAGCTTCATCTTCTGCTATTGCCTCTATAATATTCTTTCCAATATTTAGTTTTATGTAATCTGAATATTCTGTGTTGTCACATTTTTTTTCATTTACGTAGAGATTTATTGCATCAATTGCTTGAAGGTTTATTTTGATAAAGACATTTGGCGTTACTCTTGGTGTTGTGCTCGATAAAATTTCTGGCGGTATTCTGTCTAACGTTACAACAAATGAATCTTCTGTTAGATTTCCGGCTGTGTCGGTACAGCTGATTTGTATCTCATTCTCTCCATCCTCAAGGTGATAATCAATGGAAAAATTACCTTCCGTGTCGAAATTTACAGCTTGGCCGTTTATTTGAAGTGATTCTACCGAGGTGTTGTCCAACACTTTTCCCTTCAACAGTATAGGCGTGCTATTAACAAGTTTGGGTTTGTTGACCAAAAGTTCTGGTGGTTCAAAATCAGTCTTTGTAAGTTCTAAACTTATTTCTGTGTCGTTTGCAACTTCAATATCATTTTCTATCAGTTCAAATCCATTTTTTTCTAGAGCTATGTGATGAAGTCCTGGTGCTACTAAAATAGAGAGTGGCGTAATGTATTCCGTTTTTTCATTATTTAAGCAAAGTGATGCTCCTTGTGGTGTCGTCCCTATGGTTAAAAGGAATTTTCCGCTCGAATATGGTTTAGTTAATAAAACCGGGAGTATATCAGTGTTTAGCTCGATTGGCTGACTAGTCCCGATGCATTTTAACACGACTTGAAAACTGCTCATATTATTTAATGTCTTATCTGTTTCTGAAATTAAATGATATTTTATAAATTTTTCCTCATTCATAATGAACTTTTCTTGGATAATTGTTCCATCGCTGTCTAATAGTTCTTCTTTTAGAGTAAAATATGGAATATCCACTGTTTTATTTGATACCGATATTTTAATATTCTCTTCATCTATTTTTATTGTGGTGGCAAGCTTTACCGGGATCACTTCTATCTCTATTATTTCGCCAAAAAGTTCTTCATTGTTTGTGAGTAACTGCATATGGATTTTAATGCTATTGATTAGTGGTGGAACCTGAATATAAAATGTAGTAAATTCTCCATTCTCTATATTATTTTCGAGCTTAGAGGAAATAATGTCTATATTTTTTGGAGACAGAATTGTTGTAAGAGAAAGCCCCTTTTCCCACATGATCTCTCCATTATTAAACACTTTTATCGGCAGGGTCGAAGCAGTTTCTTCTGGCACATAAAAAGAAATGTTTTTTTCGGAAAATTTAGAATAAAGTTTTTGACTCATGCCAAACCATCGCGTGTATACTTTAAAAAATAGGTAATTTCCTCCGATATATACGCCATTATCCTGGTAATAACCGCCAATGTATGGAGTGTAGAGGTATAGAGCAGTGGTCGCCGTATTTTCTGGGATAACTACATTTTCAATGTATTTGTGATTATCGAGAGTTTTATGAGGGGCGCCTACTTCCCATCCATATTCGCTTGCTTTAATATCAAAGGCATACCTTAAAAGGTTTGTTCCATTATCGACCTGCGTGGCAAAAGTAGATGGTTTGTGATACCCCATCGCATAATCCAATGCATGCTGGTTGTAAGTAGTTGCTGCGATTAAGCTCTCTTCTTTTTGTATTGTGGCTATGATGACCTTTGGATTTATTTTGTATTTTTGAGCTGCGTTAAAAATTATTTGCGCTGCTGTTTCTCCATTTTCTTGATAAAAAGGAAGGACAGTCCCCTGTTGGAAAAGAAAATTATTTATCTCGACGAGATTCATGCTATTAAAGTCAATAAAATCCTCGTTGCTGATAAGAAAATTTTTATTAAAAGCAAGAGTTTCGCCGAAAATTTTGGGAATGTATGCAAAAAAAAGAAACAACAAAAGTAATATCACACAAATTTTTTTCATCTATTTGTATGTATCAGGATCTTTAAAAAATATTGCAGCTATAAACATAAGCGCCATTGGAATAATTCCAAAAAAGACGATTGCAGATGTAATGCCACGGGTAAGTGCTCCAAGCTCTGGCAAAATAAAACCCCCCAGATTGGCAGCGATGAGAACTATTCCACTGCTAACTCCAGCATATGTAACACCAATTTTTGAATATGCGCTTGGAAGGTGTACTCCTAAGGGATACATGGGAAAAAGCGCAAAACCCAATATGATGCCATTTATGACAAATGCACCGAGCCCGGAAAGTCTGGGTATAAGAAGCAGCATAATTATGCAAATTATAGGAAGGGTTACAAGAAACACCTTTACTTTTTTTATGTGGTGACTTATATTAGGTACCGTTATTGCTCCTATAAGACATCCAAGAAGAATCATGCTATGTACAATTCCTGCCTGGGTTGGCGTGACACCTTTGAATTTTGTAAGAATTGCTGGATACCAGCCTGCAAGCCAAGCAAAAACGCCTATATCTAGAAAGGCAATAATCATAAGTGGAGTCATTGCTTTTTCGGATAGCACAACTTTTAGGCTTTGAGCAAATGACGGTCTTTTCGGTGCTTTCATCTGTTCTGTAAATTCTTGCATTCTTATTACAATTATATAAAGAATTGCGGCAACTGCCGTAATTACCCCGTATACAAGTAATATGTTAAAGAATCCAAACTTCTTTACCAGTGGGTATGTAATAAGATATGTGATAATTTGGCCCAGAGTAAGTGAAGCGGTAAAACCTGCAACGCGAGAGGCTGCTTTTTCTTTTTTAAATAATTTATAAGTAAGTGGAGCCCAAGATGTGAAGCAGAAAACAGCACTTATCGCAAAAATAATCTGGATTGTTAACAGA
>JAYELD010000161.1 GCA_034717215.1 Caldisericota bacterium | reverse complement strand
ATATAATGATGGTTCATCCATTTGAGTTTATCAATATCAAATATAGCAGGTGCTTTGTTAACACTTTCAAGAGTAAATAGGTTGATGAGTTCTTCTTTTGTAAAGAACTCTCTGTCGTCTTTAGAAGACCATCCGAGAAGAGCAAGGTAGTTAAAGAGAGCTTCGGGAAGGAAGCCCATCTCTCTGTACTGACCTACTGAAGTAGCACCGTGCCTTTTGCTGAGTTTTGTTCTATCGGGTGCTAATATAAGGGAGATATGAGCAAATTGAGGCGGAGGAAAATTCAGTGCATTAAAGATGAATAGTTGTTTGGGGGTATTAGAGAGATGTTCTTCGGCTCTTATAATGTGAGTGATTTTCATTAGAGCGTCATCAATAACCGTAGCGTAGTTATATACGGGGATGCCGTTCTCTCTTCGTATGACAAAGTCTTTAAACTCATTGGAGTTAAAGGTTACATTGCCACGTACCAAATCATTGACTATTATCTCTTCATCTTTTTCTACTTTAAAAACTATTGCGGGTTTAAGGTTTTTGTTTTTAAAAGCATTTCTTAGCTGTTCTGTTTCTTTTTGTTTTAACTCTCTATAGCTGAACTTTTTACCTTCTTTTTCATAACTGTCTCTTATGTGGTGTATTTCTTCTTCTGTGTAGTACAGCTCATATGCTTTTTCTTCGCTAAGAAGGATATCGATGTAATGGTTGTAGAGATCCATTCTTTCAGTTTGCCTGTAGGGACCATAGTCTCCTCCCTTGAGATATCCTTCATCCCAGTCTATGCCAAGCCACTGGATATCATTAAGCATAGTTTTTATTGCTTCATCGGTTGAACGTTTTCTATCTGTATCGTCTAATCTCATAACTAATACACCGTTATTGTGTCGTGCGAATAGATAATTGAATAGAGCCGATCTTGCATTGCCTATATGTATATGGCCCGTAGGGCTTGGGGCATAACGAACACGTATTTGTTTATTTTGTTTATTCATTTAATATTCTCCTCCAATTAATGGTTAGTTTTTTCTTTTTGTTTTTTTGTTCTTTTTTTCTTAATTTACATCTTTTCTTCTATTTGCTCCCTTATTCTCTTTGCAGTTTCATCCTCTTTTGCTGTTTTTTTCTTTTTGCTCTCTCTTACAGTTTTTATTTCTGCCTTTTATTTTTGTTTCCTCTTTTCGTTTCTTATTTCTGTTTTATTGACTATAATTTTAGCAGAAGGAGGCAAAAATGAAAATTTGTCCAAAGTGTGGGAAAGAAAACAGGAATTACCAGCAAATTAGTCAAGTAATAACAGGGGGAACACAACAAATATGAAAATCTTAGTAACAGGATTTGAACCATTTGACAAAGAAACAATAAACCCCGCACTTGAAGCAGTAAAAAAATTAGATAACAAAATTAACGGCGCACAAATAGTAAAAACAAAAATTCCTACAGTATTCAAAAAAGCTATAGAAAAACTTGAAAAAGAAATTAAAAAAGAAAAACCAGATATTGTTATCTGCGTAGGACAAGCTGGAGGAAGATCAAAAATTACAGTTGAGAGAGTTGCAATAAATATAGACGATGCAACAATAAAAGATAACGAAGGAAACAAACCAGTAGATAATAAGATATTTAAAGATGGGAAAAACGCATATTTTTCTCGTCTTCCCATTAAAACAATTGTCAAAGAAATGACAAAAAACAAGATACCAGCGTCCATCTCAAACACGGCAGGGACATTTGTATGTAATCACCTTATGTATGGCCTACTCTACCTCATAGATAAAAAATATCCAAATATATGGGGAGGGTTTATCCATGTCCCATTCATACCTGAGCAAACGCTTCATAAAGAAGCCCCCAGTATGTCTTTAGGTGATATAATAAAAGGAGTCACCGTTGCAATAAAAACTACGGTTAAAACCAAAAGAAATCCAGCTAAATGATCCCTCGGTATCTGGCACAAAATGATTATTTCTTTAAAAGTTCAAAAATTCTTTCAAAAATACGGAACTTTTTTGTTAGTTAAGTGTCTAATATATAGAAGTGTAACTTTTTTTGAAATTTTGGATATTATATATGGAGGAGGGAGAATTCTCCTCCATATTGAAAGTAAAAGAGTTAATGAAAGATAATTAATCCTCAGAAAACTCTAATTTTTGGTAAGGAGGTTTTTATGAAAAAAGCATTAGTTTTGTTGCTTGTCATGCTGATTTGTGCTTTATCTTTTGTAAACACAAATGCCTACGCTTTAACAGTAGATAGTATCACAGCAACTCCTGACACCCCCGGGGCAATTGCAGCATATACGGCTCAGATAACAACTACGCAGCCGTTAACTGCAACGAGTGATTATGTTCGTATTGTTTTTCCTTCTGCTTTTACAGTCCCAACCTCTATTAATGCAAGCAGTATAACGATAAATGGATCTGAATCATCTAGCGTAGCAGTAAGCAGCACAACAGTAGACATCCATCCTTCAGTAAATGTTGATGTATACAGTGTTACAATCTGCATATACACATCTGCCAATATAAGAAACCCTTCCACAGGTGGACAGTATTACTCAATCAGCATCTCTACCTCGAAAGAAACAACCGGCATAAATCATTCTCTATATATTCAGTCAGCCATAAGGAACCTTACAGTCGCCCCAAATCCTCTCTATGCGGGAAGCTATGCAGCTTACACAATTTCATTTGTTCCAAATACTACACTCGTAACAAATGATCATATTTACATAGAATTTCCCTCAGGCACTACCCTTCCCTCCACAGTTCAACCCTCATATATTAATATTAACGGACACAGTTGTGTTTATGTAAGTAAAATAAGTAATACAAGACTTGATGTTAGAACTCCAATTACGCTCAATGCAAACTACATGCATACTATAACGATAAGCAGTAACTTTTGCATAAAAAACCCTGTTACGCCCGGAGAAGATTACACAGTTCAATTGTCAACGAGTAAAGAACCTTACTATGCCACCTCTAATGTTTATACGATTATAGGAAGCAATATTACAAACCTCACAATTTCCGCAAGTCCAAATTCAGCTTATACAACAGCAACATACTCGATCTGGTTTGTTACGGGCTCCTCTGGCGCACTTAGTACAAACGATTATATCAAAATAGAATTTCCTCAGGGAACGACAGTAGCAAGCGGAAGCACAAGCCGCATCACAATCAACGGATACCCATGCGCTTACAGAACTGTAAGTGGCACAACACTTACAGTATACATCCCATCTGGTTTAAGTATCGGGAATAGCTCATCCTGTAATATTCTTATTCCAGAGAGTTATGGTATTAAAAATCCAACTATTGGCACATACACACTTCTACTCTCCACAAATAAAGATACCACTCCTGCTGCATCAAATAGCTACGCAATTGTAGGAACATCCGTGTCCAATTTCACTGTTTCTGCTGACCCAACTACTCAAAACTCTACTGCAGCATATACTTTTAATTTCAGAACCTCTTCAACTGGCGCTTTGTCAAAAAGTGCCTCTGATAAAATTTATATTCAGTTTCCAACAGAGTTCACAGTGCCTTCCTCTATTTCAAAAAGCTATGTAACAGTTAATGGTACTCCTTGCACAACAAATATTTCAGTTTCAAGTAATAAACTTACTATAACAACACCTGTAAACATTGAAAACTCCTCAAGCAACATACCAATTGTTATCTCCCAAAATGCAAATATTAAAAACTCATCTTCTTCAGATACGTATACATTCTCTATCTTAACAACAAAGGACATTGTCCCGGCATCTGCAAACCTTCAAATCGTTGAATCAACGATTACAAAACCAATTGTGCAGCTTACAGGATACTCGGTAAACGAGATTATAGGCGTTACTGTTACGTTCCAGACAGGCTCAGGCGGAGCACTCACAAAAAACTCTGACAAAATTAGCATTGTTTTCCCCGCAGGTTTTGTACTTCCATATTCAATTTCAAAACAATATGTAAAGGTAAATAACTACAACACAATAAGCGTAACAAAGTCAGGACAAAGAATTGATATTACTCCTTCAATCGACATTTCTCCTAATGCAAATGTAGTGGTGGTTATTGATAAAGCAGCAAACATTAAAAACCCAGGAAGTCAGAGTGATTATAAACTGTCAGTTTATACTTCTAAAGAAACAACTCAAATCTACTCGGATATATTTAATATTGTTATACTTCCAACGACCACATTCTCTGTTACTCCTCAAAACCCGGATGGTCAGAATGGATATTATATAACAACTCCAAAGGTTACCCTTGCTGCAACAAGTCCTGTAGATACAAATCCAACAATATATTACTACTTTGATTCAGGTAACCCAATTGTCTATAGTGGTGTACCTGTATTGGTGATAGAGGGCTCACATACACTTTACTTCTACGCAGTAGACCATCAGGGAAACGCCGAACAGACACAGTCAAAGCAGTTTAAAGTTGATATAACACCACCAGAAATTACCAGTCTCTCTCCACAGGATGGCAGCATACTAAACACAAAAGAGTGCACAATAACAGGTAAAACCGAAAGCAGTGCAACTGTCACAATAAACAACAAAGCTGTTTCGGTTGATGCAAATGGGAATTTTAGCTATAGTGACAAAATCAGTGGAGAAACAACGTTCACAATTATTGCAGAAGATATTGCTGGCAACAAAACAACAGTGAAATTGCGCCTCTCACTCGATACTACCTCTCCCAAATTACAGGTTACAGAACCTTACGCATTTCAGGAAATTCACACACAAACTGTAATAGTCAAAGGAACTACGGAACAAGATGCTACAGTAAAAATAAATGATCAACCAGTGCAACTTACTGCTGAATACACATTTTCTTATGCACTCATGCTCACAAATGAAGGACTAACCAGCATTAATATTACTGCAACAGACCTTGCTGGTAATGTGACAAAAGTATCCATTCCCGTCAATTTCATCCCAAAAACAAATATTATGCTTCAAATAGGGAATAGTGTGGCAGTGATTAATGGAAAAACCATCAAACTCGATTCTCCACCCATTATCATAAAGGACAGAACATTAGTTCCATTAAGATTCATTTCAGAGGCATTTGGTGCCAAGGTAGAATGGAACTCTGTTTTCAGGCTTGTATTTATTAACATGGGTGAGAAAAAAATTATCGTTCAGATCGGTATACCTTACGCTTCGATTAATGGTATAAAAGTTTTATTGGATTCACCTCCACTCATTGTAAAAGATCGTACAATGGTGCCACTTCGCTTTATAGCAGAAGCATTAGGAGCGGAAGTTACCTGGGACAAAACTACAAAAAGCATAACGATTATTTATCCAGGGGGATAATAAATGCAATGGCTCCCGATTAAACACCGGGAGCCACAAAATAATCTTTTAAAAGGAAAAAAGGTTTTCATGCAATACCTACATCTTAATTTGTAAAACACTATAAAAGCAAAAGAGGTAAGGCATACGCCTTACCTCACAAGTTCATATTAAAAACAAAACTAACGTTTGCGATACTGACGCGCTTTTCTTGCGCGATGTAACCCGTATTTCTTTCTTTCTTTTTTCCTTGCGTCCCTGGTCAAAAACCCTTCTTTTTTTAAGGTAGCCCTTAATGTTTCATCAAATAGTAAAAGAGCTCTTGCTATGCCATGTTTTACTGCATCGGCCTGGCTACTAAATCCACCACCTACAACGTTCACAAGGATATCAAACTTCCCCTCCGTATCCGTTGCTTTAAGAGGCAAAAACATAGAATTCATAATCGCTTTTACAGAAAAATATTCTCCAGCTGGTTTTCCATTTATTTTTGCTTCACCAGATCCAGGAATAAGTCTAACTCTTGCAACAGCTGTTTTCCTTCTCCCAGTCGCAGCATATATTTCTTTTTCCACTTACTCCTCCTTATTTAATTTAACTTTTTTAACTTCTTTAGCTTTTTCTATTTTTTTAGTTTTCACAGTTTTTGTAGTCTCTTTGACTTTTGCAACTTTTTTAACTTCTTTAGCTTTTCCCACTTTTTTAGTTTCTTTAGTCTTCGCAGCTTCTTCCATCTTCGGAGCCTTTACAGTTTTTTTAACCTTTACAGTTTTTGGGGCTTCTTTAACTTTCGAAGCTTTGATGGCTTCCTCTGCTTTGACAGTTTTTGAAGCCTCTTTAACTTCTTCGGTTTCTTTAACCTCTGGAGCTTTAATAGCTTCTTCAGCTTTTGTAACCTTTATTTCTTGAGGATACTTGTCATCTCTATACACTCTTAGGCCCTTAAGCATTTTTCTTCCAAGTTTATTTTTAGGGAGCATCAACCGCACAGCATGTTCTATAGTAAATTGAGGTTTGTCACCTAATATATTTCCCAGCGTAAACCTTTTTAAGTTGCCGACATAATTCGTAGCATGTCTATAATAAAGCTTATTAGCAAGTTTTCTTCCCGTTACCTTTACTTTAGCAGCATTAATCACAATGACATTATCTCCCATATTAATATTCGAGGTAAAAGTAGGTTTATTTTTACCTCTCAAAATTTTTGCCGCTTCAACAGCAACTCTACCAACAGCCTGCCCTTTTGCGTCGATTAAATACCACTTTTTATTTACATCCCTTGAGTTAACAAATTTCGTAATCCTTTCCATAGTTATTACTCCTCCTATAATGCGCAGTAACTGTAAAAAATGATAGCATATTTTAAAATTTAGTCAATGAATTGTAGACAACATTTACTAAAAAAAGCGGTTCTGGGGAAAGTACTTGTCTTGTGTACGGAATGTCACTTACATTAAATGGATCTTTCAGATAATCCTTTTTTATAGCACCTTCTCCTGCTTTTATCAAATAGTACGCCATTCTACGCACCATGTGATATAGAAATCGGTTACCAAAAAAATAAAAAACAAGTAGACTATTTTTTTCTATAAAACCAATTTCGAGCAACTCACAAATATTATTTCTGCGTGGAATTGACCTATTTTTATTTGCAAAAATAGAAAAATCATGTTTTCCTTTTAATCCTTTAATCGCCAGAGCAAGAAGGTCTTTATTTAACTCACTGTGGTTAAAATATACATACGGCGAAAGGAAAAAATCTCTCTCACGACAACTAGAAAGAATATAAGCATACACCTTTCCCTTTGCTGATTTTCTCGAATGAAACTTCATATCGACTTCTTGTACCTGTTTTATTATTATGCCTTTTTGTGCAAGCAAAGAGTTAAGCTTTTTCTTGAGTTTGATCAGATCAATTTCTCCATCAAAATAAAAATTAACATACTGATTCAATGCATTTACTCCTCTGTCAGTTCTTGAAGCACCATTCACGCTTATGGGTACTCTAAGGATCCTTGTTAAAGCTTCTTCCGTGCTGCCTTGAACAGTGGGTAGATCTCTTTGCTTTTGGAACCCGTAAAAATTCCTTCCAATATATTCCATTCTCAAAATATAGTTTTTCATATTCTTTTTACCATAATAGAAGCAGCCATAATTAATATAAATAGAAAAATAAAAAATAAATCAATTTTCTTAATCCACATTTCACGATATTTGGTACGCACTTTCCCCACTACAAATCCTCTTGCTTCCATCGCAATTGCCAATTGGTCAGCCCTATTAAATGCATTGAGCAACAAAGGAAGCAATAATGGCAAAAAGCTCCTTGCGCGTTGTATTAAGCTGCCTTTATTAAATAATACCCCTCGTGATGTTTGCGCTTTCATAATTCTAGTAGCCTCTTCAAAAAGCACAGGCACAAAACGCATAGCAATAGAAATCATTAAAGCAACTTCCTCTGTAGGAAACCGTACCATCTTAAGCGGAGAGATCACTGCTTCAAAACCATCAGTAAGTTCAATATTAGAAGTAGTTGCAGTAAGCACAAAAGTAAAAAACGAAAGCAGTATAAGCCTCATTGCAATATAAGTAGCAAGGTATATGCCTTCACTTGTAACCTTCAAAAAGAAAAAAGAGTAAACTACTTTCCCAGGAGTAAAAAATAACTGGAAAAGCACCGTAAACAAAAGGAGAAAGAGAATAGGCGCTAAAGAGCGAAACACCTCAGAAATTTTTGACTTTGCAAGTAAGATAAGGAAAATAGCAAATAGCAAAAGAAGCATATAGCCCGAAATAGTCTTCACAAAAAAGAGGAATACTGTAATAGAAAACAAGAGCACAATTTTAACACGTGGATCTAATTTACATAACAAAGAGTCAGAAAAATTATATTGTCCAAAAAAACTTCTTTTTCTCAATGTCTATCCCTCTTTTTAAGATACGAAGCAATCTCCAGTGGAGTTCTGCAAAATGGAATGTCAGGGTAATATTTTTTCAATTTATTACGTATCCTCACAACTGAAGGAATATCAATCCCGATTCTCTCAATAAGCTTTTCATCGGAAAAAAAATCTCTAACTCTGCCATCAAATACTTTCTTGCCATTATCCAAAGCAATAACTCTATCAGCAATTTCTAACAGTTCTTCCATATTATGCGTAACGAAAACAACCGTCCTACCATTCTTTATTTCATTTTTGATATATTTAATGAGTTTTTCTTTTCCATTAAAATCCATTCCAGCCATAGGTTCATCCAAAACAAGTATATCAGGATTCATTGCTATTATACTTGCTATGGCTACTCTTCTCTTTTCACCGCCACTTAAAGAAAATGGTGAACGCTGCACTATCTTCTCCGAAGAAAATCCCATATCTTTAAGAGCAGAAAACACAGCATCCTTTAATTCAATTTCACGCATTCCCATATTTTTAGGTCCAAACGCAACCTCCGCAAATACAGTTTCTGCAAAAAACTGCTCTTCGGGATATTGAAAAACAATTCCTACTTTCTTTCTTACTTTCCTAATATCAACCTGCTTACTATTTATATCCTCATTGTCTAACAACACTGTACCATTATCCGGCTTAATTAATCCGTTAAAAAGTTGTATAAGCGTCGATTTACCGGAGCCTATGCGACCAATAATGCCTACTGATTCATTTTTTTTAATCACCAAAGAAATGTTGACAAGAGCATTGCTCATAAAAATTGTGTTTGGATCATATATCACAGAAACATTTTTTAACTTGAGCATAATGAATCTACAAGATCTTCCTCATTTACAAAAGAAGCGTTAATAATGCCATGTTTTCTAATCTCTTCTGATATAATTACTGAAGGAAGTGAAGCAACTCCTGCAGAATTCAAAAGTTTCATGTCCTGCAAAATAACCGCTGGTGCTCCTTCTTTTATCTTTTCTCCTTTATGAAGCACCAAAACCTTATCGCTCTTTATCACTTCTTCCGTAATATGAGTAATATATAGTATGCCTATATTTTTATTTTCTACTATCGAATGAACAAGATTAAGTACCTCTTTTCTACTCACGGGGTCCAGAAGAGCAGTGATTTCATCCATAACAAGATAGTCAGGCTGCATTACCAGAACACTTGCAATAGCAACTTTTTGCTTTTCTCCACCTGAAAGATAAGAAGGAGAACCATGAAGATATTTATCTATGCCGAGTAATGATGAAATCTGTTCTATCCTTGCTTTTGCCTCTACTCTTTCGACTCCAATATTTTCTAATCCAAACGCAATATCTTCTTCGACAGTGGTTCCAACAAACTGATTATCAGGATTTTGAAACACAATTCCAACTTTTTCTTTTATAAAGAACTCGTTTTTTTTTGCACGAGAATCCATCTCGTCTACAAAAACACTTCCTTCTTGAGGCAACAATAGCCCGTCTGATAAACGGGCTATTGTCGATTTGCCTGAGCCGTTGCCTCCTATAATGGAGACAAACTCACCCTTATTTACAGTAAAATTTATATGCCTAACCGCCCACTTTCCTTCCTTGTAGGTAAAAGATACATCTTTGAAATGGATCATTCCTTAACGAGTTCCAATATAGCAACTTGTGCTCCGTCTCCTCTTCTCTGCTCCGCTTTAAAAACCCTTGTGTAGCCACCATTTCTATCTGCATACTCTTTGTTCGCCATCTCAAAAAGTTTCTGGACAGCTTCTTTTTTAAAAAGAAAACCATAAGCTTTTCTTCGCGTATTAAGATTATCATTTTTAGCCATTGTAATAAATTTTTCAACAATTTTTCTTACTTCTTTTGCTTTAGCTTCAGTAGTTTTTATTCTTCCTGAAAGTATCAAAGAAGTCGAAAGATTTCTTAGCACACTTTTTCTATAGCTACTATACATCCTTAATTTTCTTTGCTTTATCTGATGATACATAGCAATAACCTCCTTATTCTTTTAACTTCACG
This sequence comes from Caldisericota bacterium, assembly GCA_034717215.1. Classification (NCBI taxonomy): domain Bacteria; kingdom Pseudomonadati; phylum Caldisericota; species Caldisericota bacterium. The sequence goes on along the minus strand of JAYELD010000161.1, from coordinate 10,364 downwards.
TTCAGTTTTTTGAGAGAAGCTTCTACACTTTCGAACGATTTTACCCCAAATTTATCAAGTTTCATAAGCTCGTCTTTTGTATACTTCAACAATTTGCCGACTGTTAAAATCTCATTTTTCGCCAGCACGTTAAAAGCACGTTCCGATAATTTAAGATCCTTAATGCTAATTTTCCCTACAGATTCCATAACATCATCTTTTTCCATTTCATTGCCGGAAAGAATGAAATTAAACCTTTCCGAATAATTTATGAGAATTTTTACAGCCTCTTTTAGTGAATCAAGTGGTGTTTTATTCCCTTTTGTTGAAATACCTATAATAAGTTTATCAAAATTAACTGATTCTTCAAATCGCATTGGCTCAACATGAAAACTAACTTTAAGCACAGGAGAAAAATAAGCATCAATGGGTATTACTGTTTCAGGAAAATCACTCTCTTCGACAATTTCTTCTTCTAATCCATATCCCTTACCTCTCCTTACATAGATAACTCCTTTAAAGTAATTTCTTGACGAAGAAATTGTTGCAATGTGTAAATTAGGATTAAGAATAGTCACTTCGCTACTACTCTTAAGGTCGGATGCTTTTACATCTTTCTCGCCTTTTTCATCAAAGGTAAGAACTGCATCATCTATCCCCTCAAGAGAAACTATAAGTTTTTTGACGTTCAATATTATTTCCTCAACATCTTCTACAACACCCTCAACAGTAGAAAACTCATGAACTACACCATCTATGGCAATACCAACAGGTGCTACACCCTCTATTGAAGAGAGAAGAATCCTTCTTAGGGCAGTGCCAAGCGTAAGCCCATAGCCACTTTCTAAAGGACCAAAACTATATTTTCCATAATGCTCTTTTTCCTCTTCTCTTGCAAATTTTATATTATCAAGATTCCACATATCAGATCGCTCCTTATTTAGAATAAAGTTCTACAATAAGAACTGGGTTTACACCCAAGCCAAGTTCTGGAATATTGGGGATAGATACAACTGTTCCTTTATAAGATTCTTTATTTACTTCCAACCATACTGGAACTTGGACGTCAGCTTCAATAGAATCTTTTATTAATAGTATTTGCCTGCTGCTTTCTTTGATTTCCACTACATCTTGTAATTTTACTATAAAAGATGGAATATTAACTTTTTTTCCATTTACTCTAACATGTCCATGGAGAACTAATTGTCTTGCTGATCTTCTGTTGGGAGCAAAACCCATCCGGAATACTACGTTGTCCAATCTCCTCTCAAGAGTTTCCATAAGTTTATCACCAGTAGGAATTTCTTTTTGTCGTGTAGCTTTTTCGAAATATTTTCTAAATTGTTTCTCCAGGACGCCGTACATATTTCTTACACGTTGCTTTTCCTGCAAATGAATTTTATAATCAGAGGGTTTCCTAAAACGCATGGTGACTTGTTTTTGTCCAGGGATACCTCTGCCTTTCTCTAATGCGCATTTTTTTGTATAACACCTTTCTCCTTTAAGAAAAAGTTTTTTCCCTTGTGCTCTGCATTTCCTGCAAACAGAATCTATATATCTTGCCACTTTACCGCCTCCTTATACTCTTCTTAACTTTCTTGGTCTACAACCATTATGGGGAATTGGAGTAATATCCTTAATTTCTTCAATTTCAAGTCCTGCAGATTGAAGTGCACGTATAGCAACTTCTCTCCCAGAACCACCGCCTTTTACATAAACAGATACTGTTTTTGCTCCCAGGTCAATAGCTCTTTCTGCCGCTTTTTGTGCAGTTAGCTGAGCAGCAAATGGAGTTCCTTTTTTGCTCCCCTTAAAACCAGCAGATCCTGAAGATGCCCATGTTGCAACATTGCCTTGTAGGTCAGTTATAGTAACAATTGTATTGTTAAATGTAGAATATATACATACTTTCGCTTTACCCGTAATTTTACGCGCTCTTTTTTTAGCACCTTTTCTAATTTTCTTTTTCATTACTCCTCCTTAAATTAGGCTCCTTTTCTTTTTGATCCAATAGTCTTTTTAGTCCCTTTCCGGGTTCTTGCATTAGTACGGGTACGCTGCCCTCTTACAGGCAAACCTCTTTTATGTCTCATTCCTCTGTAACAATTAATTTCCATCAGCTTTTTAATATTAGTAGCAACCAGTTTTCTTAGATCTCCTTCAACCATATAGTTAGTTTTAATAACTCTTTCAATTGCTGTAATTTCCTCTGAAGTGAGATCTTTTACTTTCTTCAAAGGAACTTTTGCTTTTAATAAAACATCTTTCGCGTTGTGCTTTCCTACACCATATATATGGAAAAGCGCAATATCAATTCTTTTATCTTTTGGTAAATCAACGCCACTAATTCTTGCCACAGTCCAGCCTCCTATTTTTGCCGTTGTTTATGCTTTGGATTCTCACATATCACCGCTATTTTACCCTTTCTCTTAACAACTTTACATTTTGGACACATTTTTTTCACTGATGCTCTTATTTTCATCTTTTTATACTCCTTTCCTACAATCTGTAAACAATTCTTGCAGAAGAAAGATCGTAAGGTGTGAACTCAAGTCTTACTCTGTCTCCTGGCAATATTCTAATAAAATGAAGCCTCATCTTGCCACTAATGTGGGCAAGCACTATTTTACCATTAGCAAGCTTTACTTTAAACCTGGTACCAGGTAGAGTTTCAACAACCACCCCTTCGGTTCCTATTACTTGCTTTTTATTCACGCTTATCTCCTCTACTCATAATGTAAGAATTTCTGGTCCATTTTTAGTTACAACAATAGTATGTTCAAAATGAGCTGCATTAGAATGATCGGCAGTCTTGACAGTCCATCCATCTTTTCCTGTGCACACCTCAAAGCCTCCTTTACAAACCATAGGTTCTATTGCAATACACAAACCTTCTCTCAATTCTATCCCGTTATTTCTGATAACAAAATTCGGCACACTAGGATCTTCATGCAAATGCTTCCCAATTCCATGTCCTGTATAATCTCTCACAACAGAAAAATTATTATTCTCAACATACTGCTGAACTGCTAGCGATATATCGTTAACTTTGTTGCCAATTCTTGCCTGTGCAATTCCTATATACAATGCTTTCTTCGTTATTTCAATTAATTTTTTGTCTTCATCGCTCTTTTCTTTTTCCACAACTACTGTAATAGCTGAATCAGCATACCAACCATCAAGAAGCACTGCTGAATCAAAAGAAACTAAATCTCCTTTTTTTAATTTTCTTGTGCCTGGAATTCCATGCACTACTTCATCATTAACAGAAATACAAACAGCAGCAGGGAAGCCTCCATATCCTTTAATTGCAGGTATGGCGCCAGCAGAAATAATAAATTCTTCAGCCAAGCTGCTCAGCTCGCTTGTAGTAATCTCTGCACGCACATTCTCTCTCAGTAAAGCAAGTGTTTGCTGGAGTATTCTACCAGATTTTTTTATTTTTTCAATCTCTTCTGGAGTCTTAAATTCTATCACTCAACACCTCTTTTATGCGCTTTGACACATCTTCTACTGTTCCCAGAGCATTCACTTCGATAAGTAATCCTCTATTTTTATAATAAGCAATCAAAGGTTCGGTTTTTTCTTCATAAACCTCTATCCTTCTAAACACTACTTCTTTCTTATCATCCTCTCTTTGCATAAGATTCCCACCGCATCTCTCGCATTTTGCATCATCTTTAAGGGAATTGAAATAGATATTATAAACGGTGTTACAATGCTCGCAAGTTCTTCTTCCGCTTATCCTTTTGATAATTTCTTCTTTGGACATTAAGAAACAAATCACTGCATCAAGATTCACATTAATCTTGCTAAGATAAATATTTAAAAACTCAGCCTGATGAATAGTACGAGGAAAACCATCTAAAATAAAACCTTTATCAAGAGTCTGTTGATCTAATATTTTGCTCATAAATTTCTCTACAACAATGTCTGGAACAAGTTCGCCGTTCTTTATAAAAGAATACATTTTCTCGACTATTTCACTTTTTTTGTTTATCTCTTCGCGTAATGCATCACCAGAAGAAATAAAAGGTATTCCAAGATCTTTACTCAAAAACTGCCCTTGAGTCCCCTTTCCTGACCCTGGAGGACCAAAGAAAATAAAATGCGTTTTCATCATTATTTCAAAAAACCTTTGTAGTGTCTCATAAGAAGATATGCCTCAATTTCTCTCATTGTTTCTAGTGAAACACCAATAATAATGAGTACCGAAGTTCCTCCAAAAACAAAAGCTGAGACTGCCATATTTCTAAAAATTAAATTAGGAACTATTGCGACAAGCCCAAGAAAAATGGAAGTAGGCAAAACAATTTTATTCAGTACTCCTGCAATATACTTAGCAGTTCGCTCACCAGGACGAATACCCGGGATAAATCCACCATATTTTTGCAAATCGTCTCCAAGCTTTATCGGATCGTACGTAAGAGATGTATAGAAATAAGTGAAGAAAACAATCAGGCAAAAATAAATTAAGTTATACCTAAAACCTGAAGGGTTTCCAAAAAAAGGAGTTGCTATATGAAGTGTAAACCAAGACGTAGGCCAAAATTGACCAAGTGTTTGAGGAAACATCATAACAGATACAGCAAAAATAATAGGAAGCACGCCTGCTTGTACAAGACGCAGTGGAATATATGTAGATTGTCCGCCATACACTTTTCTTCCTACGATTCTCTTGGCATATTGCACAGGAATCCTTCGCTCAGCCTGATAGGCAAATATTACAACTACTATCAGAATAAGCATACCAAGAATTTCTCCTATTATTGATCCAATGCTTAAAGAATGTGCAGAGTATAACTTCCCCATCTCAACAACTCCCACAGGTAGTCTGCTTACAATCCCTGCAAATATAATTAAAGATACACCGTTACCTATACCTTTATCTGTCATTATTTCTCCAAGCCACAAAACAATATAAGAACCCGCAACAAGACTCGAGATAATAACGATTTTTAACAAAATGCTTGTGCTTACGAGGTAGTTTTGAAACATAACAAGAACAGAGAATGCTTGAAGTGTAGCAAGAAAAAGAGTGAGTTGTCTTGTATAACGTGCCATTTTCTTCTGTCCTGCTTCGCCTTCTTTTGCAAGTCGTTCAAGAGCAGGAATAACAGCAGTAAGGAGTTGAAGTATAATAGATGCATTAATATAAGGAAAAACACTCAAAGCAAAAATAGAAAAATTTCCAAAACCACCGCCGGAAAATAAATCAAGTAAAGCAAGAAAACCGCCTTTTTGCACTAAAGCTTGGATAGCAGCGCGGTCAACTCCAGGAACCGGAATATATGTTCCTAGTCTGAAAAGAATAAAAAGAAAAAGTGTAATCCAAATTCTTTTCCTCAGCTCTTTAAGCCTAAAGGCTCTTTTTATTGTTTCCCACATATCAGACTACCTCAACTTTTCCTTGAATCTTTTCAATTTTCTCTTTTGCCGTCTTTGAAAACTTGGATGCTTTTACAATAAGTGCTTTATCTATATCTCCCCTGCCAAGCACTTTAATTCTTGCATTAAATAGTTCATTTAAGTTTATTTCATTTGCGTCACCAGAAAATTTCTCAAGTTTTTCAACATTTACTTCAACGTATTCCATTCTATTTAACGATTTGAAACCTTTCAGTTTAGGAAGTCTTCGATAGAGAGGCGTCTGCCCTCCTTCAAAACCTTTCTTTTTGGTTCCTCCAGAACGAGCTTTGGCGCCCTTACAACCTCGCGTCGAATAAGTGCCTCTTCCAGATCCATCTCCTCTTCCTACAATACGCTTTTTTCTCGTTGAGTTAGCTTTTGGTTTAAAATTCTGTATTCTCATTTTTACCTCCCGCTATTTCTCTCTTCATCATTTCTTTTCTGTGAATTATTGTACCCATATCTCTGAACGCTACGAGCATTGCGTTAGCTACATTTAACGGGTTAGCTGTTCCAAAAGTTTTCGAAAGAAGATCTTCTATTCCTGCCTTTTCTGCAACTTCTTTCACCACTCTTCCAGCTACAATGCCGGTACCTTTAACTGCTGGTGCAAGAAATACATACCCTGCTCCAGATTTTGATGTAATTCTCATGGGTATCGTGTTGTTTTTAATAGGCACAGTAACGAGATTTCTTTTTGCATCAGCGATACCTTTTTTAATCGCTGACGGTATTTCTCTGGCTTTACCAATACCGATACCAACTCTTCCTTTTTTGTCGCCTATTACCATAATTACCCTGAATTTTAAAATCTTCCCACCTTTAACGACTTTCGTTACTCTATCTATCTGGAGAACGCCTTCCTCAAATTCTTTATGTTCCTCTACTCTGCCTCTTCTTCTATACACTTCTACCTCCTAAAAGTTTAATCCGGCTTCTCTTGCGCTTTCAGCAAGTGCCTTGACTCTTCCATGATATGCAAAACCACCTCTATCAAAAGCAACTTCTTTTATTCCTTTCTCTAGCGCTTTTCTCCCAATAAGAGCCCCTACAGCTTTTGCAGCTTCTATATTCTTCTTTCCTCCAAATTTATCTACTATTTCTTTTTCTTTCGTAGAAGCAGCTAAAAGAGTAATTCCTTTTGTATCATCTATAATCTGAACATAAATATTTTTAAGACTAATAAAAACAGCAAGTCTTGGTCTTTCAGAAGTACCTGAGAGATTTTTCCTTACCCGCTTATGTCTTATATCTCTTAACTCTTTTTTATTCTTCAATTTAATCATATCACACTCTCCCTACTTAGCTCCAGCAGCAATTGCTTTCCCTGCTTTTCGTATAATTTTCTCACCAACATATATAATGCCTTTTGCTTTATATGGGTCCACTTTTCTTAAATGACGAATCTTTTGAGCAAAAGCTCCAACAGATTCTTTATTAATTCCAGAGACAGTAATGACGCGCTTCTCTATTACGACATCGATATCTTCCGGAATATCCAGAATGATTGGGTGAGAAAATCCTAAATTAAATGTAACTTTTTTACCCTGCACTTCTCCTTTGTATGTTTTTTCGTTAAGTTGCAACTGTTTTGAGTAACCGTTTGTGACGCCTATAACCATATTGTTTATTAGTGCACGGGTAGTACCATGAAGAGCTCTATAAAAAGGTCTCTCCGAAGGTCTCTCGACAGTGACTATATCCTTTTCTAAAATAATTTTTATTTCAGGATGAAAACTTCTTTTTAACTCACCTTTAGGTCCTTTAATAGTTACAAAATTATCTTCGTCTATTGTTGTCTTTACCTCTTTAGGAATAATAATTGGTTTTTTCCCGATTCTAGACATTTATACACCTCCTACCAGATGAAACAGATAACTTCTCCGCCATGTCCTTCTTTACGAGCTTCTTTATCTGTCATTAAGCCTTTCGGGGTAGAAATTACTGCTGTTCCAAAACCATCTAGCACGCGCGGAACCCGGTCTTTACCAACATATATTCGCCTTCCAGGTTTACTAATCCGCTTAATACCCAAGATAAATTTCTCCCTTTTGTTCCCATATTTCAAGTAAATTCGTAACATTTTTTTACCATCAATCTCTTGTTCTTTAACATTTCCGACGTATCCCTCGTTCTTCATAATATTTAAAATGCCTTTATTTACATTTGAATAAGGAATAAGTAGAGAGTTGTGATACATAGTACTTGCATTTTTGATTCTTATTAATGTATCAGAAATTGGATCGCTTACCATAATCTCCTCCTACCAACTTGCCTTTTTGACACCGGGAAGCTTGCCTTCCAGTGCTAATTTTCGTAGACAGTGTCTACAAAGACCAAATCTACCATAATAAGCTCTTGGTCTCCCACAAACTTTACACCTATTATGCTCTCTCACCTTGAACTTAGGTTTTTTATTTGCTTTTTCAATCATCGCCTTTCTTGCCATGCTAACACCTACCTTTCCCTAAAAGGAAAACCCATAAACTCAAGAAGTGCTCTTGCTTCTTCGTCAGTTTTAGCAGTTGTAGTAATTGTAATATTAAATCCACGGACTCTATCAATCGCATCATAATCAATCTCAGTAAAAATCAACTGCTCTCTTATGCCAAATGTATAGTTTCCTCTACCATCAAATGAATTGGGTGAAAGTCCTTTAAAATCTCTAATTCTTGGAAGAGCTACATTCACAAATTTTTCCATAAATGTATACATCGCATTTTTACGTAATGTTACCCTACACCCAACAGGCACGCCCTCACGAATCTTAAATGAAGCAATAGATTTTTTTGCTCGGGTAACAGTAGGTCGCTGACGAGTAATTAAAATGATTTCACTTACAGTTTTCTCCATCGCCTTTGGGTATTGAGAAACATCACCTACTCCCCTGTTAAGAGAAATTTTTACAATTTTAGGTACTTGCATCATATTTTTATAATTAAACTTTTCCACTAACCTCTTCTTTACTTCTTTCTCGTACTTCTCTTTGAAGGGAGAAGGGATAAGTTTCTCTTCCAAAAGTTTTTCAAGCACTTTATCTAATTTAGTTCCTGACTTTATTTTTGCCATATCCACCTCACGTTAGACCTTATCAATTACTTCATGACAGTTTTTGCATACCCGAACACTTTTCCCGTTTTCAAGAATTCTGTGAGCAATGCGGGTTTTCTCATGACAATGAGGGCAAACTAACTGCACTTTACTTACATACAGAGGAGCTTCTCTCCTTGTAATTTTACCTTGTGGCATATCTCGTGTAGGACGAAGAAAATTTGTTTGCATGTTTACACCGTCAACAAACACTTTCCCTTTATCAGGAATTGTTCTAATAATCTTACCTTTTTTCCCTTTATCCTTTCCAGACAGCACTATAACCATATCCCTTTTTCTTAATTCTATTTTTGGCCTTATTTTATCATCAACTTTCATAATTTCCTCCTACAAAACCTCTGGGGCAAGTGAAACTATTTTTAAATATCCCTGCTTTCTTAACTCTCTTGCTACGGGACCAAAAATTCTAGTTCCTTTTGGGTTTCCGTCTTCATCAATAATTACAGCTGCATTTTGATCAAATCTAATTATGCTTCCGTCTGCTCTTTTTAAAGGATATTTTGTCCTTATAACAATCGCCCTCACCACGCTACCTTTAGGTGTAGCACTGTTTGGTGCTGCCTTTTTAACGGAAGCAACAATTTTATCTCCTACAGTAGCTGATCCTCTTTTCCCGACACGTAGCACTGTTATACAAGAAATTTCTTTTGCTCCACTGTTATCTGCAACAACAAGCCGTGAATAATCTCTAATCATTTTTCACCTCCGTCAATAACCTCTACAATTCTCCATCGCTTCAATTTACTGACTGGTTTCGTTTCTCTAATCTTAACAACATCACCAACTTTTGCCTTCATATCTTCATCATGTGCATAAAATTTTGATGCCCTATTTATAATTTTAATGTAAAGAGGGTGTGACACACGCCTATCTATCTGAACGATAACAGTTTTTTGATAAGTACTAATAACTTTTCCAGTAATTTCTTTTTTAGCCATAATTACACCTCTTCTTTGTCGAGTTCTCGTTCTCTTCTTATGGTAAGAAGTCTCGCTATATCCCTTCTCACAAGTCTTATACGTGCAGGATTATTTAGCTGATGGGTAGCAAATTGAAAACGTAAATTAAAAAGCTCCCTTCGAAGACTTTTTAACTGCTCTTCTATTTCAACATCAGTCATATCTCTAATTTTCTCTACTTTCATAACTAAATAACCTCCTCACGCTTAACAAGTCTGACTTTAATGGGAAGTTTAAATCCAACCTGCTTTGCAAGTTTTTGGGCTTCTTCTTCGGGAATTCCTGTCATCTCAAAGAGAATTCTTCCTGGTTTTACAACAGCTACCCAGTGATCAATGTCTCCTTTTCCGCTACCCATTCTAGTTTCTGCAGGTTTCTTCGTTACAGGTTTATCCGGAAAAATCCTTATCCAAAGCTTTCCTGTTTTTCTTACTGCCTGTATCAAAACAAGTCTTGTTGCTTCAATTTGTCTGGAAGTAATATAAGAAGGTTCCATCGCTTGTATTCCATAATCACCAAATGCAACAAAATTGCCACGCGTAGCTTTTCCTCGCATTCTACCTCGCTGCTGTTTTCTATGTTTAACTCTTTCGGGCATTAACATAATCATCCACCTCCATTATCTCTCAGTAGTAAAAAAAGTAACTTTCTTTGCATCACCTTTATACACCCAAACTTTTACACCAATTCTTCCGAATTTAATCAAAGCAGGCAGTTCAGCATAATCAATATCAGCTTTTAGAGTATGGAGAGGAACTCTTCCTTCTCTATACCATTCAGTTCGTGCAATTTCAGCTCCACCAAGTCTACCAGATATTTGAATCTTCACTCCTTTAACTCCAGATCGCATTGCCCTACCTATTGCTTGTTTAATTGCCCGCTTATATGAAACTTTTTGTTCGATCT
>JAYELD010000160.1 GCA_034717215.1 Caldisericota bacterium | reverse complement strand
CAGCTTGCAGTCCTTTCTTCACTGTTTTGTGGATTTCTCGGAGTACCGTTTCTACCTGGGAAAGCAGATCATCTGCCGGCTCGCCACCCAGATCCTCGATTCCGGGCTGGTACAGACAAAGCGTATCCCGCAGTTCCCTGGCAGTGGCGCCCAAAGGTGTTTGAATATCGCCGGTGGTGAGACGGTGGATAGATAGGGCATGAATAATCCGCAGGGCCATGTCTTTGTAAGCTGGACGGGTAAAAGCCTGATTGATACGGGATTCCAGAATCTGGCTGCATTCGATTACTGCTCTGATGTCCGGCACGGCGCGAAAGGATGGATTATCCCTTAACGTATTCCAATAGCTGTCGTAGGCAATTACTCTGGGATGGTCTTCAGATATGTTTTCATCCATCTTCCGCTTCATCGCAATCGACAGTGTTTTAAGTATTTCACGCTTTTCAACCGCCGTAATGCGTTCAAAAGTATCAATATAATTGGGATGAACGGGAAACAGACGGACAAACTCATCCATTCTCTCGTTCATATCACCATAGAACTTGCCAAAAGGGATCAGATACTCCCTTATTCTGGCCTGTTGCTCAATGGTTTTTCTGAGCAGACGTTCAGATACAACAAACTTTACATCACTCCGTGCTATGAGAATTTGTTGAAAACGATCCTGAACACGACGAATACTATCGGCAACGAAGGCAAATCTTGGACTATCAAAAATGGCCTCCTGAACACCGGCTATGAACCTAAAACGAATGTCTTTACAGACCTCTCCGATCTCTCGCAGGAAATTCAGGTCAAGTATGAGTTCCTGATCCTTCCGCGTGCGCAGATAATCAAGCAGTTCATCTACAACAAGAAGAAGGCCATGGTCCGGATACTTTTTATGGAATGTAGCCATCATTTCTTCAAATGCCGGTTTGTTAGTGGATACCTCGCCCGCTGACGGAAAGGTATAGTTCACCCCGAATGATGCGAGATGCTCTTCAATTGCAGCCACCATTATGTCACGGAAAGACATGGTGGTTGAGCCTATTTCAGTGCGTATTACCTTGAACTTTCCGGCAATTTCTTTTGCAGTGTTTAAAACCTGAGCGTTACTAATAACATCCACAAGATCGGCATATTCTGCAATAGCTGAGATCATCGACATCAAGTGAGACTTACCAGTACCGTAATTTCCCACTACTAAAAGCCCCTTATTGTCGGTGGGGTATTCAAATTGCAGGTGGGGAAAGACCAATTCAGTAAGTTTTTCTGCCATTTCTTCAGAGATGACATAAGTTGAAACGAGCTGCCGGGCTGAGGTCTCCTGATCAGCATCGCGGAGTTGAACTACAGACTCAATGGGTTCAAACTGGATTAGTTCCCTGTATTTCATTTTTCACGCCCTTTTTGTTCTGTTAATGGTTCCATCTAAAGGTTAAGGTTGTGGTGTCACCACCAGAAGTTCACGGGCTGGGTATCGGCGATACTCCGGATGATCCGAACTTGCATAAGTCAGATAATTGTCCTTTATTTCTCCATTCCAGGAGGCAACAATTGTTCGATTTCGGGAAAGTCCCTGAAGAAGTCTTAAGGGATCTTGTTTAAGAGACACCTCAAACAGAATTTCTATGTTGTCCAAAAGAGCTACCTCGATTTCCGCTTTTCGTAAAATGTCCTCCAAAATACGAGGTAGTTGAAGCGCTTGCTGTTTAGCCGTTAGCTCCAACAACTGCCGGGAAACCTCAAGATTCACATTTACAACAGACGTTCTCAGAATTTGTTGCACTTTTTTGAGAACTGAGGTTTTGCCTGATCCTTGTGGCGCGACTACAAGCACCAGCCGGTGATACAATTCGGAGGCTTGCTCAATTTTCTGAATAATTTTATTAGAAAGAAGTTCGGCCATGGGTAAATTCAAAGTTATCGTTATAGCCATATTTTGTCAAGCAACAGGTCTTGTAACCAGCACTCAAATTGCACACTCCAAATTACTTAGAATTAAGATTTTTGCAGAATTGTTCAGGCGGTTTCCTAAACCGCCTCTACAGACAGCCTGTTTGACAGCCCTGAAAGGCGATTTCCCGATCTGTCGTTTTTCAATGCAATATTTATGGCTTTTTTTGAACCTACAAGTATTACCAGTTTTTTACCCCTTGTTATTGCTGTATAAAGCAGGTTCCTCTGGAGCAAAGCAAAATGCTGGGTCATTATCGGCACAACCACCGCAGGATACTCCGACCCCTGTGACTTGTGCACGGTTATGGCGTACGCCAGCGAAAGCTCCTCTGTTTCCGTAAAATCATAGGCAACTATCCTGCCGTAGTAATTCACGGAAAGATGGTTGTTTGCCGTGTCAATGGAGGTAATTGTTCCGATATCACCGTTAAAAACCTCTTTCTGATAATTGTTTTTTAAATGCATAACTTTGTCTTGTATCTTAAAACGGCCGCCTTTGCTCGGAGACCCGGGGTTTAAAGCCTTTTGAAGCGCCTGGTTCAGGTTGGCGGTCCCCGCCACGCCCTTGTGCATCGGAGTTAACACCTGAATATCATTTACACAGTCAAAATTGAAAACCTTTGGAATTCTTTTACTGCATAACTCAACTATTGTTTTAACAGCCCTGTCCGGATTATTTTGCTCAATGAAGTAAAACTCAGACAGCTTTTCAGGTATATACTCCTTTTTGAGGTCAGGCATCTTCCCGGCACGAACTCTGTGGGCATTCATAACAATAGGGCTTTCCTGAGCCTGCCTGAAGATTTTCTTTAGCTCAAAAGTTTTTATTCTTTTCGAATTGATAATATCGGCAAGAACATTTCCCGGGCCGACCGATGGAAGCTGAAAAACATCTCCGACCAGTATTAATACACAGTGCATGGAAATTGCTTTAAGCAGATAAAACATTAAATATACATCCACCATCGAGGCTTCATCAATGATTATTGCATCTGCATCAAGCGGATTATCCTGGTTTTTAGCAAAAAAACCGTCCTTAAAATTATATCCCAAAATTTTGTGGACAGTGCTTGCCTCCCTGTGTGTAACCTCTGAAAGACGCCTGGCCGCCCGTCCGGTCGGGGCCGCAAGGATGATTCGTTTTTCAAGAAGTTCAAAAACCGCGTTAATAGATCTGATAAGTGTAGTTTTGCCTGTTCCAGGGCCTCCGGTTATTACTATAATTCTGTGAGAAAGGCATTCCTGCAAAACATTCAACTGTTCAGAAGAAAGTTTGATGGCAAGTTTTCTCAATACTTCCTGCGTAATCTGTTCTGTGTCTATAGATAGAGGAGAAACCGGAACAGACAAAACAGCCTTTATCCTGTCGGCAATACCTGTTTCCGCCTCATGCAGACTTTTTAGATAAACAGCGTAGGCCTCAGTGCCCGCAATTTTTTTTAGAACCAGTTCCCCTGTGTCGGCAAGAGCAAGCATGGCATCTTTGGTTTTACTTGGCTCGATCTGAAAAAGATTCTCGCAGCGTTTAAGAATCTGCTCTTCACAGGCATAAACATGTCCTTCTGAGACAAATTGCTCTATGATATGAATAATGCATGCATTAATCCTTTCCGGCTTATCTTTTGGAATGCCCAGATTCTGTGCTATCCTGTCGGCAACATAAAAACCGATTCCAGAGATATCACCGGCTATGCGGTAAGGATCATTTCGGAGGATGTTAACGGCATCCTTCCCGTACTCTTTGAAGATTTTTGCGCTGTATGAAGTTGTAATGCCATTTTCCTGAAGAAACAGCATCAGACTTCTAATTGCATGATGTTCTTTCCAAAAATTGCTTATCTGCGCAGCCTTTACCTTTCCTATTCCTTTAACTTGAGCAAGCTTTTCAGGACTGTTTTCAATTATCTCTAACGTTCTATTTTTATAACGGCTAATCAGGGCGGCAACAATTTTTGGACCTATTCCCTTAATAAAACCGGATTCAAGGTATTTCTTTATACTATTGATTGTTGCAGGAAGAATAACTTCAAATGACTCGACCTTTAATTGCTGGCCGTATTTTGGATGAATCTCCCACCTGCCTTTTATTTTAAGGGTTTCGCCGGGACTGACAGCCGGCATGAAGCCTGTAACGGTCACAGAAGTTTGATCCTTACCTGTCTTTAATCGCGCAACAGTATAATGGTTTTCTTCGTTATAGTAGGTGATTCTTTCAAGATGTCCTTCGAGAGTTATCATAGGAAGTGACTGCTTATCCAGATCGCAGCATCATAGAGATCGGAAGCTATATAATCAGGAGAAATTTTCTTTTCTGACAGAATCTTTTCAGCATTTGAAAAGTTATCGCTTTTAACCAGAACACCCAGCCTGCAACCTGCCCTGCGCGCGCATTCAATGTCCTTTGCGCTGTCACCCACCATAACCGAATCCATAAGATCAATCTGGTATTTTTTCTGTGCCTGGAGTA
>JAYELD010000159.1 GCA_034717215.1 Caldisericota bacterium | reverse complement strand
AAGAGGTTGAATTAAGAGATTACATTAATGTTTTATTGAAGTGGAAAAAACTTATTATTGGCATTACTATCCTTGCAATGCTTGTTGCAGGCGTAATGAGTTATTTTGTGATAAAGCCCGTGTATCAAGGATGTACAAATGTTGTTTTACCTCTTGTGGCTGGTGAACAAATCCTATCTGCTGAAGGAGTAAAAACGTTAATAGAGAGTGATTCCTTTGCGAAAGCTCTTTCAGAAAAAACAGGTATTCCCTATGATGAAGTTAGTGATAAAATAAATGCTTCTATCATTCAAAAAACGGATATTGTTGAGATAACGTTTGAAGATAATGACATGGAAAACATGGCTAAGTTTTTTGATGCACTTATACCTTTATTGAATGAACAATATAAGGAGCTTTACGATAATAAAACCGATGTAATCAAAGCCGGACTTTTGATTTTGGAAGGACAGCTTGATTTGTTGAGAGAGCAGGAGCAAGTTATATTTGATAGAATTGAACAAATTAAAGAAGATGGCAGAGTTCAGGCAGAATATGCCTTGGAATACTCTTTACTGTTAAGTACGTATAATTCTATTACTGAAACAAAGATGTCTGCCGAGCAACAGGTAGCTGACCTAAAATCTCAATTAAAGATGTCGCATAATTTTACTTATCTTAATTCTCCTGTTATTTCTGATACGCCCATCAAGCCAAAAAAGCTTTTTAATATTGCCGTGTCGGGTGTTGCTGCATTTTTCTTTGCTATTTTGCTTGCATTCTTTCTTGAGTATTGGTACGGAACAAAAGAGAAACAAGAAAGGAAAAAACCTGCTTAAGTCCTGATAGGGAGCAAAAGCACTTTTTTTGTCACCATCTCCTCCGTCTCTGTGAGGCAACTTGTTGGCGTGGCAGTCTCATAGTAATGTTTCTTTTTGTCACCCTACTCTTTTCCTTGGCGTGTATTACGCCAAGTTTTATTGCAATGTCTCTTAGTTTGAGGATGAGATTCCGAGACAAGAACGGAATGACAAAGAAAAAACAAAAGAGGAGATTGCCACAGGGCAAAAAACTGCCCTTCGCAATGACCCGTGGTGACAGAGGAAAAGAGCGTAATGACAAGAAAAAGTGCAAAGACTTATTCTTTGTCTCTGCGAGGAATATAATGACGAAGCAGTCCCATAGTAATATTGCTTTAAATTTTTGTTTTCCTAAAACAATTGTTTGTTGTTGAGGAGGAGATTGCCGCAGGGCAAAAAACTGCCCTTCGCAATGACTAAGAAAAAAGTATCGCTTGGTGCCTGACACAAAATGATCATTATTTTTGAAAAAGGTTAAGGGTTAATTTATTTATTCAACCCGCTTAACTTATGTCTAACTTATTTTGAATCTTTGCTGCTCTTATTGTATTTTTTAAAAGTATAAGTGTAGTGAGTGCTCCGATATTGCCCGGGACAGGTGTAATTCGGCCTACAATGTCTTGGACGCTGTCAAAATCCACATCTCCTACAATTTTCCCGTCTATTTTGTTGATTCCTGCATCGATTACGATTGCCCCTTCTTTTATGTAATTTTTATTTATCATTTTTGGCCTTCCAATAGATACTATGAGAATATCAGCAGTTTTCGCAATTTCTGTGAGATTCTTAGTGTACGAATGGCATATCGTAACTGTAGCGTTTTCTTTTAAAAGCAGCAGTGCAACGGGCTTTCCTACGATATTGCTTCTTCCTATTACTACTGCGTTTTTTCCTGTTATTGAATGAATAGAATTTTTAATTGTTTCTATGATGCTTTGTGCGGTAGCAGGTACAAAAGCAGGGTCTTCTCTCAGAAGCTTTCCTAAGTTAATTGGGTGGAATCCGTCTATATCTTTATCAGGGTCAATTATTTCTAAAACTATTTTTTGTCTCATGCCCTGTGGCAGAGGGAGCTCTATCAATATGCCGTTAATTTCTTTTCTTTTATTAATTTTTTGAATAACGGATATAAGCTCTTTTTCAGAAATTAACCCATTAAGCTTATGCTGTTCTACATATATTCCAAGACTATCGGCTTTGCTCATTATGCTTCTTGAATAGGCAATGCTTGCCTTGTTTTCTCCTATTCTTATAATAGAGAGCGATGGTACAATTCCTCTTTTTCTCAGCATTGCTACATTTACAGTAATTTCATTTTCTACCTTTACTATAAGGTCTTTCCCGTCAATTATTTTACTAATGGTGCACCTCCTATGAATGTATTTATTATATAAAATTTTTAAAAAAATGCTATAATGACTCAAATGGAAAAAATTGGTGAGATTATATCTGTAGAATCTTCATTTATTGTCGCCGAAGGCAGCGTAAATATGTTACCGTCTCTTGGAAGCTTGATAAAAACAAATGACAGTTCTTGCTATTATTTTTTGGTAGTCAGTCTTTTTACAGAGAGCAGAACGCCGGGTAGGATTCCAATTGCTTATGGCAAGCAGATTGATGTCCTAAAAAAAGAGCAGCCGCAGATTTTTGAGCTGATGAAGTGGGGGTTCCGTGCCGTGCCTGTTGGGAAAAAAGGAGAAACGGGACAACTTTTATTGCCCGAGCATCTTCCCGAAATTCATTCTCTGCTTTATTTGGTTGGCAGCGAGGAGTTGAAAGAAATTTTTGGCAACAGTTCTTTTATTGATACTCTTTTTTGTATTGATAGCGATAAAGTTCCCGAGCGAGACGAGGCAATTATGCGT
The DNA here is from genome assembly GCA_034717215.1 of Caldisericota bacterium. Taxonomy (NCBI): domain Bacteria; kingdom Pseudomonadati; phylum Caldisericota; species Caldisericota bacterium. The sequence continues at coordinate 1,781 of JAYELD010000159.1, read as the reverse complement.
CTTATCAAGAATTATATTAGTTTTCTTGAGAGTGACGAGCGTTCCGATGCTTTGCTTGATGTGGCAAACAAGATTACACTTATTCTTCGGGATGACTACGCTGTTTTAAAGCGGTTTATAGGCGTTTTGGGAGCGTATAAATGATAGGTTTTCTTAAAGCAGGTTCTGTTGGAGAAGGTTTTGTAGTAAGGTTGAATAAATTTGTTTCTCCTGAAACGTTGCGAATTGGCGATTTTGTTGTCATTCAAGGGAAAATTTATCAATATTTTGGCATTATCGATGATTTGAGGATTATGTCTGCAAATGAAGATGTTTTTTTCGACCCACCCGATTCTGACTTTAAAAAAGCTGTGCTCACAGGTCCTATTGTTTTCAGTGAAATGTCCCTTTCTCCATATGTTATGGTGGATAATAGCGGAAATGTGCTTTCGATAAAAACTATCCCTGAACATTTTTCCATTGCGAGAAAGGCAACGGGAGAGGATTTAGAAACCGTTTTTATGAAAAAAGCATCAATTCCATTTTTTGTAGGCAATCCACTTACTATGGAAGAAAAAATTCACGTTGACCTTAAAAAACTTTGCGAACGCAACAGTGCGATTTTTGGTATAACTGGTTCGGGTAAAACATTTCTTGCAAGAATTGTGTTTTCAGGCATCGTCAAAAATGATGTTGCGTCTCTTCTCGTTTTTGATATGCATAATGAGTATGGTTTTACTGCAAAAAGTGGAGAAAAACGTTTCCCTGCATTAAAATCATTTTTCCCGGGCAAGGTGAAAGTATTTGATGTTGGTACTAATCCTGGTGCGGATAATTATATAAATATTCCCCTTAACCACATTAAACCGCAAGATCTTTCCCTTCTTTCCTCGTCTCTTCATTATTCTGATAAGTCCGAAGAGACTGCATTCCTTGTGTATAAAAGAAAGGGCAAAAATTGGCTTAAATATCTTTTTTCTCTTCAAGGGAAAAGTGAAGAAGAGGTGGCAAAAGAAGCAGAAAATATCGGTGTAAATGCCAGTTCTCTTAGCGCGTTTCTCAGGCATATTAGCCGTTTAAGCTCTCTTAAATTTTTACGGGACACAGATGAAGAGAGCAGCATCGAACAGATGCTTGATTATCTTAAAAGTGGTGTTTCTGTAGTAGTCCAATTTTCCGGTAGATATGCAAGTGACTCTCTTTCTTATTTTATTGTTGCAAATGCCATTACTCGACGCATTCATGAAAAATATTCAGGTCTTACAGAAGAGGAACGAGAAAAGCGGCGAATCGTCATTGTCATTGAAGAAGCGCACAAATTCCTTTCTTCGGATTTAAGGGATAGGAATATTTTTGGAACGATAGCACGAGAGATGAGGAAGTTTAATGTAACCTTATTTATCATTGACCAGAGGCCTTGCGAAATTGATTCTGAGGTTCTCTCCCAGGTAGGTACTCGATTTGTGCTGCAACTGTTGGACGAGAGAGATACAGATGCAGTGTTCCAGGGTGTAGGTGGAGGGAAGCGCCTGAAAAAGATTTTGCGAACTCTCCAATCGCAGGAAACACTTCTTTTTGGGCATACTGTACCTATGCCTGTCGCTATGCGGGTGAGGGAGTACGGGAAGGATTTTTTTGATGAAGTTCAGGAGAAGAAGGAAGATCCTTTAAAAGGAATTAACGATATTTACGGATAGGAGGTTGTTTATATGTATCCAATTTTTATTACGGTAGGAAATTTTACAATAAGATCATATGGGGTAATAGTGGCAATTGCGATTATTGTTGCCATCTTTGTTTCA
>JAYELD010000158.1 GCA_034717215.1 Caldisericota bacterium | reverse complement strand
TTGTTTCATTATTCACTGAGTTCGAAGGATTTAACCCTATTAGAGAAGTGGTTCCATCTTCCCTGCTAAAAAGTTTCGCGGCAAGAAGAGTGGCAAAAAATGCATAGGGATTATCGTTGCCAAGAAATACAGAAATCTTAAATTCGTTATTCACTCCTAATTTGTGTAGAAGATACGCCAGAACAACAGTGCCAAGATTAGTATTGAGTACCTGTTTTATTCCATAATTCGTGTAGTAATAAAGAAATTCATCAACCCACTTTATGGGGTAATCGTTTGGCTGGCCTACGCCTCCAAAATAACCCGTAATCGTTTCGGCACCGTCTAGGTGTATATTTGAGCCATCAGTTCCTTTTGTGTCAAATGTTTCACACCAGCTCGCCCCTATAATCTTCATAGCAGCAGAAACAGCCAGAAGGTCGTTGTCTGCCTCCTGTTCTTTCATTGCTCTAACCCGAATAAACCTCCCAGGCATCAACTCTTCATACTCAAGCGCATGCTTTGCTTCAGCAATTAAAAACGGAAAATACTGGCAGGCACTAATTTCTAAGGTAACAGCATATTCATCTTTGAATGTAAAAGAATCTACCTTGTCTCCCAGAACTTTTCTTCTAAAGTTTGCAATTGAAATAAATTCCCCGTTATCCCTCTTTTCGGTGAGCCATTCCAAGTCTTTCATGTAACGTGGGTTTTTCCGTTCAATTTTTCAAGTATGTTCTCAAGTTTTCCTGCTTCCCCTGCCTTTCTATTAGCTTCTTCAACCCCACCATACTTTTCTATAACGGTGAACAAATCGTTGATTAATTTGTTATCTGTGTCTAAAAGAAAAGCATTAATTTCATCAAGACGTTTTTCAGAGATTTTTAATTTTTGTCTCAACAGAACCCCTCCTTTTTTGCTAGATTGTACTGCAAATTAATAGTTATGACTTTCTATCCACTTTTTATTTTAACAAACTTTTTGTCAATATCAAATTAAAAATTACTTTCTAATGACAAAGGTGGTAAAAATAATTGTCTCAAACTCCCATTCTGTATGCCAAAAATGGAATAAAAAACTTATCCTTTATTATGTGAAGTATGGTTTATAAAGGTATTTGACAACGATATAACTAATGTCACAACAAAAAGACGCTGTGCGCAACTTCGTTTATTAAGTAAAATAGTAGCAAACAATAAAGAGAGACACACTGAAAAACAGTTAAAGAGCTAAGAAAAAGGTATTAAGTCTATTTATTATGGTTATCTGGATAATGGATAAACAAGCTAACTACACCTGTTGTAATTCCCGTTTTAAACAGAACCGCACCCATTGTGAGTGCTAAATAAAAACCAAGAATAGTGTTCAGGGGCCAGGGTAAATGCAAAAAAGCAGGAATGCCAAATTGAATCCCTCCTTCGGCACTTAAGATATCCCATCCGCTCGCCCAGCAAACAAAAGGAACAAAAATAAATGAAGCCGCCGGAAATGAAGAATAAAGTGACAGGAGAAATGAAGCTTTTAAAGCATTACGTGTTGGCACGCTAGTGCGAAATCTTAAACCAAAAACAAGGCCCCACACAAAGGCCAGAATTACACTAAATACAGGAATTCCCATCCCCCTAGCCATAGCAACACACTCAATAAAATAAACAGCAATAAGAATTACAAAATAGTGAAGAATTCTTTTGGGTTTCCTATCCACTTTATTGAAAAATCTGGCCAGAATAATAGCACAACTAAATCCAATAATGAGATTGGCTATTATCAAAAAATATTCAATTATCTTCACATTTCACTCCTTTTAATCCACTATCCTTTTATTCATTTACTTACTTCAGAATATCCTAACAGCTTTTTCTGTCAATTTAGGAATAGAATTCTTGCAAACTGTCACTTCAAACTTAACAATACTCTATTCATTTTCATTAACTTCTAACAATTTTATTATGTTTTAAAGATAGTTTGCATTTGCAAACTATCTTTAAAAATTTAATATCACATCAAGGAAAAATAGATTTTTTTTGGCGTATGAAATTTTTATGATAAAATAAATAAGGGAAGACAAAATAAGGAGAAAATAGAGTCTTTCATATAAGAAAAAACTTTACGGGGGGTGGAGGTATTTATGACAAATATTAAAAATAAAGGGGCCACAAAAAAATTGGATTCACTTAATCGCCCGCTGGGTAGGTACGATTGTAGGGGCAACCTTTCTGTTCATACTAGTCAGTGAAGGAATTATGGAAACAACCACTGGCAACAATCCACCGGGAATTGAAGGAACTATACTGGCCGTACTAGTTGTTATTGGAATAACAGGTATCGTCATCGCCTGGCGAAAAGAAAAAATTGGCGGTACAATAGTAACAATTGCAGCTATTTCACTGTGCGTGTTTGCATTTGTTGCAGCAGGGCGCATGAAAATTTTTGCAGTACTGGTAGCAGGCGGACCATTCTTGGTGAGTGGTATCCTATTTCTTATAAGCTCTCGAAGTTCCAAAAAAGCGGAAATTCATTAAAATAGCATTGAATGGAATTAAAAATTATTATTTAAGGAGGTGATAGTATGAGTTTGCCTGATAATAGCCAAAAAAGAACTCTTGCAATAAAAACCGTATTTTGGACAGTAGTAGGGGTTTTTGCCACAACAGCAATTATGATCGTGGTTGGAAATAAAATACAATTACACAGAGGGGTTTTTGTTTCTTTTCTCTTCGGTGGCGGTACAGCTCTATTAGTATTAGGCATAGTGTTAATAATTCTCACTCTAAAGAGTGGGATAGGAGGAAAACTCAAAAAGTTTTTAATATTGACAGGAGCTTCTGTCGCTGGTTTTTTCGTCGCTATACTGTTACATAATTTTATTTATGGCTTGTTCGTTCACTTTTATGGAAAAGACTTCTGGAATAGAATAGGTCCGGGGGGAGATGAACCCGTCTTCTTTATTCTGGCAGTTGTTGTATGTCCAATAGGGTTTTTAATTGGCACAATCGGAAGTGCAGTACTTTTTACAAAAAAATAGAAAACGCTTATTCTAAACCAAATGGAGATACGTATTTTCCTTTATACTTGACAACTGTTTTCTTTCTCACTATGTAATCAAAATCCACCGGTATCCCATTCTTGTTCAGGATGTCCTCAATTTCATCAATTTTTATACTCCCCCTGCTAGTAAAATGAGAAGAAAAAAGAAAAACTACACTCGCGTTGTTAATCTCTAATAATTTAATGTCCTTTATAAACGGCCTTACATCTTTTTTAACATTTACCCCTTTTTTCTGCCTCAAAACAACAATGTTCGGCATCTCCAAAATAGCAGAAAGCTTTTTCTCAAGTGCCTCTTCTGAAAACATTTCCTTAAGCTCAGCGTAGATAAAATGCGTTAATATTGCAGGGAGAGAAGTAATAGAAGGAAGATTATCTGGTATTTCATTAATCTGTTTGATATTTATAATGCCGTCAAGTGCTGTATCAAGGAGGGCTTTTATTTTATCTATAGCTACATCTTCGCTCAAATAAAAATCAAAAAATTCATCTTCTCCAAGCATACCAACGCTCAAAGGAAACCCCATCTCTACTTTGACGCGAGAGTTAAATCCTTCTGTAAATTTTAATGGAAGGGATGTTCTCCTCAGTCCGCGAGCAACAGTACGCGTAAAGTCTACATGCCCTAAATAGCAAATGTCTTCTGGCCATTCAAAATTTACTCGTATTCTCATAACCTCATAATACAATGGAAATAGAATATTTCAATTGTGCATGTTCCACTCATTCTAAAAAGATTGCCTCAAACAAGATGCTTCCAGTATTTTCTTTTCATTCCATCGTCAGGTGTCTCAAATGTTGCCCATTCAAATTCTTTATTAATCAAAAAGCGGTGTTCGTCATTGTCCGCATCAATATTTTCCGGACAATATATAATTATACCGTCTTTCTTTGTAACTCGTTCCATTTCACGGTACTCATTCTCTTTATTATCACCAAATACAAAACCTCCCAGCGAGACATCAAAAAAGCCATTGGGAAATGAAATATCAGTTATTAAGCCATCGACAGGGAACACATTTTTCAGTTTTTCCATCTGCGCCTTCTCTTTTAGATAAATTCGTAAATTACCAACTGGCTCTACTGCATAGACTATTCTAGCATATGGAGCAGCAATAAAGGTAAGCTTTCCAGTACCAGCACCTACATCTGCAATAACCTTTTCGCTGAAATCAATCATTGAGGTTAATTCAAACGGATTCCATCGAAAAAAGGGTTGAGCATCATATACGGATGGGTCTATCGCATATGTCAAGAGATTGTATGAGTTACATACATTTGAGACTCCGGATGATATTTTAAGAAAATCTATAGGTGACAAATTATTAATGCCTTTATGGACTCTTTTAGTATTATACCAGATAAGGTAATCGATTAGTTTTGAGTTGAATGCATTAATATCTGTAGCTAATAGATTAAGGTGGTTGTTGATGAATTCTTCCTGTAGTGTTCTGTTTGATCTTTCTACGTATCCATTGATCCTCGGACATCTTG
>JAYELD010000157.1 GCA_034717215.1 Caldisericota bacterium | reverse complement strand
TAAGAGAAAAATTTGTAGATAGCACGACAATTGCATTTGATTTTGTGGAGTTATCCGGAGAAGATATTACTGTGCATGACGTCTCTAATGTCTTAGATTCTATTCCTTTTAGCAAAACTGGCAAAGGAAGGGTAGTGGTTTTAAGGGACATTGAAGAACTTCCGGTAAGTGAAGCGCAGCGAATCTATCTGTTGACTGTTCCTTCATCGTCAGTGCTTATTATAATGTCTAAATCTTCTAAAAAATTCGAGACGGTTAAAAAATTTGTAATTGAGAAAGATTCTGTGTTTATCCGCGAGTACTCAGTTTCGTCAGATATACTTAAGACGTGGATTAAAAGTCGTTGCACAGAAAACGGCAAAGAAATATCTGGCGATGCTGTCCGTGAACTTCTGATCCGATGCAGTGGAGATTTATTTTTACTGTTATCAGAGATAAAAAAGCTGGCATTATTTATTGGAGATAATAAAAAGATAGAGAAAAGTGATGTGGAGGAAATTGTAGAATATACCTTGGAACCAAAAGTTTTTAATTTGATTGATGCGATTATGGAAAGACGAAAAGGTGTTGCACTGAAAATGTTTGATGAACTACTTACGGAAAATAAGACTGCTGATGGGATGGTGCTTTCTATGCTTTTAAAGACGCTCTCTCAGGTTATTTTCATAAAGGAGCTTATGGCGACTACTACAAGTAGGAGCGCATTTAGCACTAATAGTTTATCCAGGCGGTTTGGTATTAAAAGATTTGCTGTTTCTAAAATGTTATCTTTTGCAAAAAAAAATCAAATGTCTCAATTCCTGGAAGCGTTTCATCGACTTGAAGAAATTGATATAAAATCAAAAACAGGGGAAGTAGATCGTCCCCTGCATATCAAGCTCTTTATCCAGAATATGTAGTTATCTTAATCAGATGTTTCTTGTTCAGGCGTTTCTTCTTTGACAGCTGTTTCTGTGCTTTTTGCCTGGTTTAATTTTTTCATCAGTGCAGATTTTTTTCTCGAAGCGTTATTTTGATGAATAATTCCTTTCGCCTCTAATTTATCAATAGTTTTTATTGCTTCTCTTACTTTATCTTCACTATATCCACTCTTTTTTGCAAAATCAAGTACTCTTTTTAACGCAATTTTATAATTTGTATTTCTTTCTGTACGTTTCTTATCTTTTCTTACTGATTTTTTTGAAGCTTTTAATATAGGCATATTTATACCTACCTCCTTTAATATGAATTCTCTTATAGATTACTGATTTTTAAGTTTCTGTCAAGCACTTAAATCCCATTTTTTTCTGGTTTTATTCTAATTATGACTTTTTTATTAAAATTCTCCTATCTTACTCTTGACAAAACTAAATTTTATATTAATATTATTCAAATGAAGGTAAATAATATTAAAAATGGAGGTGAGAGATGAAAAAAATGCCAACGAATTGTCCTGCCTGTAATGCGATTCTTACAATATCGGAACTTAAATGTTCAAAATGTGGCACTGTTATACGCGGTGATTTTCCAATTAGCAAGCTTTTGTTGCTTCCACAAGAAGATCAAGAATTTCTTGCTATTTTTCTTCGTTCAAGAGGAAACATTAAGGAAGTCCAAGAACGATTGGGAATTTCATATCCAACTGCAAAAAATCGCCTGGACAAAGCATTGATTGCTTTAGGTTTGCGTGAATCGGGAGAAAAACCAGGTAAAAAAGAAATTTTAGATGCGCTGGAAAGAGGAGAGATTAATGCTAAAGAAGCAGTAAAATTAATAAAGGAGGCGGAGGAATGAATGAAAAGATTGAAGATCAGCTGAAAAGATTGCTCGAGGAGGGAAAGATATCTGATGAAGAGAAGAAAAAATTAGAGGAAGCAATGGAGGAAGATAACGGGGATGAGACCAGTGTTTTTTCTACAGATGGAAAAAAAATTGAATTAAATCTATCTGGATTTGTAAGTACAGATATAAAGATAACCGGAGAAAAAGACCTGAATGAAGTGAAGATTATAGAAGGGAAAGAGTTTATAAAAATAGAGAAAAAGGAAAACACCTTTGTGGTGCGTCCGAAATATAAATATAAAAGGACAGTATATATTCTGGGTATACGTATAGGAAATGCGTTATTATCATCCCGACCAATTAGTATTGTAATTCCGTCGGAGAGCGATGTGACTCTGCATACTGTAAGCGGCGATCTGTATCTTGAGCACATTTCAGGCAATGTTACTGCAAAAACTGTGGATGGAGATATTAGAATAAATGATGTTACTGGTAGTATGAAGCTTGAATCTACAAGCGGCGATGTAAAAGGTAACAATTTATTCGGAGCTATTACTATGTCGCTAAAATCCGGAGATATAACCGTTACCAAAGGGAAATTAAACGGAGCTTTAAAAACTTACTCAGGAGATGTTGTATTGCAGGATGTTTCGTTAGGGGAGATAGAACTTGTTTCATTTAGTGGAGATGTCCGAATAACTGATGCAAGCTTGGACGGCAATCTATTTCTGAAAACTATTTCCGGTGATTGTGTGTTGAAAGCAAAAAGTTTTGATGCAAAGATAGTAGCTAAAACAAAAACAGGAGATGTAATATTTAAAGATAACGAGGGGAATCTTAAGAATGTACGAAATTCTGAATTTTTATCGGGAGAAGGCAAATATGACATTGTGTTAAAAACAATAAGCGGAGATGTTCGTATTGAAGAAATTAAATTAAATAAAGGAGAGAAATAATGCAAGACGAAATTAAAAAAGTATTAGAAATGCTTGAAGAAGGAACGGTTTCAAAAGACGAAGCGGTAAAACTTATTGAAGCTTTAAAAGAAGTTAAAAGAGACGAACAATCTACTTCACAGAATAAAAGAAAAAGGTTTTTGAAAGTCCTCGTGAAAAAAGAAGGGAAGCCTCAGGTGAATATTACTATACCATTTAGTTTAGTTAATTGGGGGCTAAATATCGCAAATAAGATGGGCAAGAAGAACATGATTAATGTAGGAGGCGAAGATATACCTATTGACATGGAAGAGTTGCAAAAAGCAATGAATGACCCAGAATTTTCTGGCAAAATCATTGATATAACAAATGAAGAGGAAGGAAAACATGTAGAAATAGAAATTGTTTAATTGTGGTTTTATGTTATAATATTTTTTTTTAGTGAGGAGAAAAATGAGAAAAGTTACAAGAGAAGAAATTTTAAACGGCAATCCTGTAAAGGTTATGTTCCTATTGAGTTTTCCTATAATGATTTCACAATTTTTGCACACACTTTATCATCTTTCAGATACATTTTGGTTGGGGCATTTGCCATCCGCTGAGAGTGGTGGAGCTGTTGCGGGCTTGCAGGTTGCATGGCCTATCATTTGGTTGCTTATAGCTTTTTCTTTTGGGTTCAGTATGGCTGGGATAGCTCTTGTTTCTCAGCATACTGGTGCAGGAGAACATAAGAAAGCAAACACTGCAGCAAGCCAGGTGTTTTCGCTTTCTATTATTTTTGGTGTAGCAATTGCGGTGCTTGGAATTATTGGAACGCCATACTTAGTTCCTTTAATTACAAAAGCAGCTTCGGTAACTGGAACGGCTATAGTTTATTTGAAACTTGTTTTTTGGGGAATGCCTTTTATTTTTATTGCTGTTGTATTTCAGAGCATTCTTTCTGCAAAAGGTGATACGGTGACTCCTATGCAGATAAATCTTTTCACCGTAACGTTAAATATTATTCTTGATCCATTTCTTATTTTTGGCTGGTGGGGTTTTCCTCGTATGGGGGTTCTTGGTGCAGCTCTTGCGACGGTTATCTGTCAGGGTATTGCAGCCACTATTTCCATGTACCTTCTCTTTAAGGGTACAAAAGGCATAAAAATAACATTAAGAGGACTCATCCCGGTTTGGGGATGGATGAAGAAGATTTTTAAAGTAGGGCTTCCTGCTGCAGTTGGGAATTCTACGACAGCATTTGGATTTGTGCTTGTCATGGGAATTATTGGAAGAGTAAGCAATCCTGAAACTGTTCTCGCTGCATATGGGATAGGAGATAGACTTATTTCCATCATATTTATTGCGGTAGATGGACTTGGAATGGGTATTATGACTCTGGTTGGTCAGAACCTGGGTGCGAACCTTATACATAGAGTAGAAAAAATTGCAAAGGAAGGCCTCAAAATTGTAGTGCTTGTTACTCTTCTTGAGGCATTATTTGTTTTTGCTTTAAGGATTCCATTCTTTAAAATGTTTATACCCGGAAGACCAGATATCATTCAAGAAGGGGTTCGTTTTCTCTCAATTTTCATAATTGGTATTCCATTTTTTGGCTTATTTGGGGCAATTACGGCATTGTTCAGAGGCTCAGGACATAATGTCCAGCCTATGGTAGTAGATATTATTCGATTATGGGCATTAAGGATTCCACTTGCCTATTTTTTTGGTATGCGATTTGATTCTACCGGTATATGGTGGGGGATGGCACTTAGTAATGTGGGTGCAGCAATTGTTGCATTGTTCTTTTACTATAGAGGTGAATGGAAAAAGCAGATTATACATAAGGAGGAGAAACCCGAAACTATTCCGATTGTTTCTACCAAATGACAATTCAGTTAGCAATATTTTTTTAAAGGAGTGCCAGATTAAAGGCG
>JAYELD010000156.1 GCA_034717215.1 Caldisericota bacterium | reverse complement strand
TTGTTTTCTATAGCAGAAACAAAATTTTCCCATTCCTCTTGTAAAATAGATAAAAAATAAGCAGGAGATGAAAGAAACCGATAGATATCCAACGAGTTAAATGCTGGTATTTTGGACAGCTCGTCTGAAATAAACCTAATAAAAATAGCCGGCAAGCTAAGATTAGCGTATTGTATGTTTAATATGAGTTTATATAATTCTGCTATTGATTCCACATTATCATAAGGTATTTTATACACACGTGTTGTAATAAGTTTTAAGCTCTCCTGCCGGGTTATACCGTATAGGAACTCTCCATGTAGGGAATATAGAAGGTCAATATCTTTTTTATCCATCAAGTTAATAATGTCTGAATCAATTGTTGTAAAAATATCTGAATAGGATAGCTCACAAAATAAACCTTCCTGTAGTAAATCGTATGGAATAGAAGTTGCCTCTATCGTCACTCTTAGAATATATTTTTTTCTCTTAAAAAGTATATTTTCTCTATATTCAAGTTCATACTTATATCTAAAAAATGCGTAATCCGTGTATTCAACCAAAGTATAATTTTTACTTTTTAAATAAGGAATAATCTCCTTGTCAAGCAATAATCCATCAGGGTCTACTGCAATAATAAGGTTCTCCGCAATATCTATTTTTTTTAAAACTTCTTTTCTCCAACCTTCCAAATTACCATCCATAAATTACTCCATATATGTTAATGCATTATCATAATACATTAGTAGTTTATCGTCTTCCTGAAGAATTTTTTCGGATATCTTATTACCAATTTCAATAATTATTTTATAATTTTTTTCAGCCCAACACTTCTTAAATCCTGCACGAACTGCTTCTGTACGAATAAACTTCAACTTTTTCTTGGATCTACGTATTTCCTCCAAATAGAGGTTAAACTCCCTAATAAGCATTTTATCACGTAACTTTTCAAGGTCTGCCTGTTTGTTCGGGTCAGGGACATACCACCTATTTATAGCTTTTGAAATCAGTTTATTATCCTCTTTATCAAGTTCTCTTAAATCTTTAAAATTCGTACTTAGGTATGTATGTATCTGGCTCGGAACAGGTCCAGTACCTTCATATTTAATAAAATTCTGGTCAAGTAAATCATCAAGTTCCGGTAAAAGTTCATACTTATCAATATGTTGTATTTCTTTCATGTAATCAGGATGAATATCTTGTCTAGTCTGTGGTTTTACCATTAACCTCTGTCGCAACCACTCAATAGCTGAACTTTCATCACTTACAAGCAGCTGCATTTGAATAAATTCTTTTGCAAAAATTCTTTTCTTTTCATATTCTGCAACCTGAGTAGATAAAAAAGCCATACCTTTTCTCATGGGAAATCTTTGAGCAATACCCATTTGAAATTCTGCTGATGAAATAGGCACATTAATCCCATTTTGCACATAATAGGAAACCATTCTGTCAAAAAGGATGCGGGGCGTCCTTTCAATGATAAATTCTGCTGCTCCTTTTTTACCGATAAATACTGGCAGCTTTTCAAGGTGGCCTTTTACAAAAGCCCAAACCGATTCTTCGCTTTCTGCTTTCTCTTTGATTTGATTTATCATCTCATCACTGGGTTTGTATGCTGAAATGACCAGGTCTTGTTTAACAGCAGTGGTGGTGGTTACCGCTTTAAAGCTTCCCTGTTGTTTGTCCAATGCCGCAACATTGGCAATAACAAAACCAGATTTTGATATGGCTTCCTGAATAGCGTTCCATATGCTTGCTTGAGAGTTGGAAAATTCTACAGTCATCCATCTTCCGGGCTTTAATAGACGATAATATTCTTTAAAACATTGTGTCATAAGCTCCTGGTATTCCAGTAAACCCTTGCCCTGAACTTTGTTGATAATCGCCTCAGGACTATTATTCGTTTTAACTTTAAGCCAAGATTCCAAAAGATAATTTAGTTCTGAATACATGAGGTTACCACCAAAAGGAGGATCAGTAAATATATAATCTATTGAATTATCGTTTATATTTTCTGTCTTTGATAATGACTGGTTTAATATAATACAATTTGATATTTTTAGACTCAAAGTAAGATTTGTATTTTTATTCACTTTTCTATAAAATACATCAAATACATTTTTTTCTAAAATCAATGAAGGTATATATAATGTTCCAGATACTCCACCACCACCACCACCATATGACTGCTTTTTATTCAAATAATTCTGTACTGCATTAAAAGACCACATAATATGTGAGGATATAATATTATTTTTCAAATTAATAATATTGTATAAAGCAGCTAACACCCATAAATTCCTCTTCGTATAAAAATGATGCACGTGGGTTATACCATGTGATTTCTTTGGTTGTGCAGTATTGTATCCTTCCGGCATTCTATCGGTAGGAACCCAATAAGGAATGGGGGTATCATTGATTTTTTGTATCAGCTTCAAGTCAAATTTATCAGGTTTTTTTTCAAATCTTTTTTTCTTTCCGGCAATAATAGCAGTATAATTAATGAGTACTGGCACCTGTTTTGCCCGTCTAACTGTTTTATTTATCACACTATCATAAAATGTTTCAAAAGCTCTTTCTATATCTCTTTTCTTAAGCTGGACACCGCAAGCCTTGCATTTAAAGGTATCTTTTATTTTGCCAGCTTCTTTATCAACTGCCACATCCCAAAATATTATCTCTCCTCCGCAGTTAGGACAGATAAATACATCTGACCAAACAATATAGTTTATTTTCCCTGTAATCGCTTTTCCTGAAAAATCAGTAACGGTCTTTCCGTTTTCGATATATCGGGTTTTATACATCCAACCGCATTCATTTTCTACTTCATTTAATATTCTATTTGCTTCTTGTTCAAATTCAACTACATCAACTGGTGTATTATAGTTGTATGATATAAAAGTTGCTGCGGGTGAAAGGTCGTTTAAAATGGTTTTTCTTTCTCCGAGCTTGGAAAACTTCTCCCACTTTTTTCCTTCTTCGGTTTCTAATTGTCTAAAAATATTCCCCTCCAAATCGATCTGGTAACCAAGCTCGAGTACTGCATCTTTATCTCCACACATTCTTGCGGCAACACCGGTCATACCGCTCCCACAGAATCCGTCAAAGATGATATCTTCAGGATTGGTATAATGAAGTATGTATCTCATAATTGCCTTATGCGGTACTTTTGTAGGGAATGAGTGAGCATTATATATAGGATGGTTTTTACCTTCGCTAACATCAGTAGCAAACGGTTCCCTAGAATACTCCACTTCTTTGTATTCTTTCTCATTTTCCCATTCTTCTAAAAAATCATTGATAAATGGATTGGGACATGCAGTATAATATGGGGGGTCAGATAACTTAAGGATATCCTCATCTTTTCCGATAGGAAATCCTTTTACATTCTTGAGCTCGGGGAGTTTTTTTCTTAATATTTCAGTAAAGTATTTTCTCCTCTCTTCATCATTGGGAAATGTCTTGCCAAGACAAGTTACGGGAGTGTTTGTTTCTTTCTGATTTTTAATAAAATTTAATTGTTGTATATCCATACTTTAATTTAATACCTCACTTTATCCATCAGTTTTCTGTTTTAACACAAAACGTGTATTATGTACATCCATAGAGGACATTTTATTGTTGATAAATGAATCAAATCTTTCTTTAATATCATTCAAGGTAAGAGGATTACCGTTACCCATTACATTTTTTAATTCATCAATAGTTATTTCAATCTTTTCGATACCATGAAGAAGCTCCTTTATTGCTTCAACAAGACCAATATCAATAGGAAGTTCAAACTTTTTGTTTTTAATTAATGTAGAAATCATAACTTTTTGCTCTTTTGTAAGCAGTTCTATATTAGACTTGATCTTGGGATCATTAAAAGTATTTATTAGTGTACCCGTCCAGGTTTCAAGTAAATTATCTAGTTCTTCTTCCATTTCTTCAAGGTTAAACGATTTAACTATTTTTTCTTCTTTTGGTCTAAAATTACAATCGGGACAAATTGGGAATCTTTCAAGTTTTTCTTTAGTTAGATTCCAGCAGGTTTTCATTCTGGTTATCTTATCGATGAATTCATCACATTTATTTCCCGGCAGTATATCAATCTCCTTTAATTGCCTTAAAGCGTTTATTCTTTTGTCATATAATAGTTTTTGCTTTTTGTCATCTTCAGAGGCATTTAGGCGAACTCGATTATGCATATTTATATACATATCTATATATTTTGACTTAAGTTTTTTAAGAGCATTAATACTATCTGAAATATCCTTATCTTTTCTAATATCATCAAGAATATTGTTTAATGTATCATCAACCTGTATCACCAACTCTGTATCATCTGTCATATTGGTTTGTGCATGTTTTAGATATAAAACAATTTCATTTATCTCTTTTATTTTATCTTTCATAATGTTTAATTTGTATAGTTTTTTTAGTTTTTCTTTATGATCATTTACTTCTTCAACGGAATATTTAAAATTCTGTAATTTTGCTGGTGTGTTAAATATTTGCAAAGACTCCATAAACCCTTTCAATGCAGATATTTCACTTTTATATCTTTCTTTTTCAGATTCGGTTAAGAATGCCCCATTCCAGTATTTAATTCCTTCATTTACTTCATACTCTGCTCGCGCAATTTTTGCAGCATAATCGCTAGACTTTT
>JAYELD010000155.1 GCA_034717215.1 Caldisericota bacterium | reverse complement strand
CCTGTGAAAGCAATTAATGTTTTAATTGGATAGTTATTTTCTTTGATCAGCTTATCAAAAGCTTTTTTGTATAAAACAGTATGAAGCCTTGACCTTGTCACAACCATCGCTTTAGCTTTTCCTCTTATTTTATATATTGTCGAACTCATAAAATGATTTAACATTATTTCAGTTTTTCTTGTTATTACCACAGGATATTGCTCAACAAAATTTCTTAGCAGTTTCTTGGCTTTTTCCTCGTCATATTCAGGGTCATCCTGTATTTTCTTGGCCAATTTGAAATAAGTTGCATAGGTTAAATAATTTTTAAGAACATCAAGAATAAATCCTTCTCCGATTGCCTGCTTCATCGTGTACGTATGGAAGGGGTGATAACGGCCATATTCATCCTTCCAGCCGAACATCTCAAGTGTTTTATTTTTTGGGGTGGCCGTGAATGCAAAGAAGCTAATGTTTTTCAGATTCCTATAAGATTCAATTTCTCTAAGGATCTCTTCATCAATCTCGTCCATGTCTTCTGCATCCAATGCTTCGGCTTCTTCAAGACTATTCGCGCTGAGAACTTGCTTCATTTTTCTGGCGGTAATTCCACTCTGTGAAGAATGGGCTTCATCTATTATTACGGCATATTTTCGTTCCGGCAAATCCTTAACTTCTTCCAGTATGTAGGGAAATTTTTGCAGGGTTGTAACAACAATATTACTTCCTGTCTTTAATGCTTCTTTAAGTTGATCGGAGTGTTTCTCTATATTTTCCACGATTCCTTTTACTTTTTCAATGGACTGCACCTGGTCCTGAAGTTGTTTGTCTATGACTCTTCTGTCAGAAACAACAATCACCATATCGTAAATTCTATTATCATCTGCATCGAATTTATTTATTAGGCCGTGCGCAAGCCATGCAATAGTTTTAGTTTTTCCGCTTCCATTGCTGTGTTCTATTAGATAGTTTTTGTCAGCTTTAGCATCTGCCAATAGTAGATTTGCGCAATCCAGCTGATGATATCTTGGGAAAATAGGTTTTACTTCCCCTGTGTCTTTATCTTTTTCCATATAGATGAAATTTGATATTAATTTTGAGAGCTTATTTATCTGCAAGATATTATTATATAAGTACGAAATTTTGTAATCGTTTTTTACTTCCGGGTTTTCAAGCCCTTTATTAAATGGCAAGAATTTTGTTTTCCGTCCTTCTAATTTCGTAGCCATATATATTTTTTCGTCACTCATAGCAAAATGGACAAGGCACTTTTGGAAAATAGATTCTCTTGGGTTTCTGTCCTCCTTGTATTGCCTTATTGCATTCTCAACGCCCTGAGAAAAAGTATCTTTTAGCTCTATTGTGGTAATCGGCAGACCATTAATGAAAATAACCAAATCCAATCTTTTACTACCTTCTTTCTGCTCATATTCCAGTTCGTCAACAACGGAGAAAATATTTTGTTCAAACTTTTCAAACAAGTCAGGATTTTTATGTGTATTTGGTTTTGGATAGAATAATTTAAAATAGCATCCTACATCCTTGAACCCATTTCTTAAAACATGAATAGTTCCTTTTTTATCAATTTCTGAAACCAATCTGTAAAAGAATTTTCGCTCTACATCATCTCCGTAAACTCTTTGAAACTTTTTCCATTCTCTTGGCTGAGTGTCATAAATGAATTTCAAGGTTAATTCTGGGTCAAGGCAGGTTGCTCTATTATAATTCTCACTGCCTCTTTTAAGATAGCCAGTGCTGAGTAAATGAGCAATTATATGATTTTGAAATGCCTTTTCCGATGTATCTGTTGTCATATTGTCTCCTCTGAAACTTTATCAAAGGCCTGTTTTATTAAAAACATAACGTAATCTAACTCTTCAAAATTAGATATGCTTGTTTCTATTTGCCAATTTTTCTCCATAAGATTTCTGCAAATCTTTTTGGGGTCATTTAATTCATCGAATTGCATTCTCAGTTGTAATATTAATTTGGATTTTTGAGCGAAAATATCGCAAAAATCAGTATATTCTTTATATACAATACAGCATTTGAATATTTTTTCTCTAACAGAAGAATCAAGATTGAGTATCCTTTTTCTGAGTTCTTCGAATAATGGCCGCATAGCCGCTTCTTCTGCTAAGTAAGGATGATCTTCTATTGTATATGTTTTCTCGGATTTCCCCTTTTCAATAATTTTGTATTTATTTGATACTTCTTTATCTAATTCTGGACAATTCCATATTTGAACAGCCAAATCTGAAAGAATCTTGGCACGATTTAGAATTTCCTTCTCATTCCAATGTTCAAGTTTTGCTAAAGATTGATTTAATCTTATTGGGCTGTCTGCAAACCCTCCTGCCATGTCTCTTTTCTCTTTAAATGGTTTATCACTCAATTCAGAGTTATATCCGGTTAGAGTAAGATTTCCTATTGTATGCAGGTATTTATCATGTATTTCCTTCCAATTCTCACCCAATTCCTGCTTCCATTCATCAGATAGATTTTCGTTTTGAGGCATTACATGTTCAATGGTATAACTTTCAACATTCACTAATTCTTTTCTGTTATGATTCTCGAGTTTTCTTAATAAATAATTTCTGCTCTTGAAATTATATACATCCTTAATGATTAACTCTTTTCTAAACTCTTCGTTTCTCGGAAATCTCCTGTATGAATCTTTAAGAAGAAGAACGGCTTTAAAACTCTCTAAATAATTCTCTGGTTTGATTTCTTTATATAGGTTGGCAAAGGTTTTGTTTAATGAATTGGTTGGAATTCCACAAATAGCTCTTCTGAAAACATAGCTCTCTACATATCTGAGAATTTGTATAAATTCTTCTTTCGTTACTCTTTCTTGATTATAATCTTCATATACCTGCAATAAGAAAGGATAAGAGACATCAACTTTTAATGTATTAATGTCAGAGAAAATTTCTTTTATTTCATCGTCTTGCTCTTTCTCTAAGGCGATACTGACAAAATATTTAGAGTATTTGTAAACATCGGCAACAATCTCATTTATGTTTTTGTTTTGTGCGTATAACTTAAAAGCGGAATAGACATCTTTGATTTTTGGTATTTTCCCTGTTCTAATTGTTAAATAATCCCTCATAAATCTGTCAAATAACGCTGAATATTTGGCATATCCAAAGCTTTTTTCCATAGGAGACCAATAATCATTATAAAGATCATCCTGTTCTTGTTTTTCAAGACCCATTAGGACATAATTCCTAATCAAATCTGCCTGAGTAAGCTCCAAACCCGTTGAATTTAAACTTTCGAATGTCAACTGAGGGTTATCTCTTTCTCTATCTAATGAAACATCAATAATAATCAGTTTATTAAGGCCCTTGAGTACTTCTTCAATCTTGCTTCTGGATATTTGTTCGACAAAAAATTTATAATTGTCCTTAATTCGTCGAGAATCTTCATCAGACAATTCTTTATGATCAATTATTTTAAAAAGTGTTTCCTTATCACTCTTTGTTAAAATTAATTTGTGGCGTTTGTCCTTTTCTTCGTCTCTATTTATCAAATAATAGTTATTTAGTTTATCAGAACTCATCCCATTTATTGGCACTTTGAGATCTTTACTTAAAGCAGATAAGAGAAGGGAGATTGTTGCTAATCTTTGTTGGCCATCTATTAAGAGAAGTTTTGGAATCGTTGAAATTTGGTATAATCCTTTTTCAATATAAACAATAGAACCAAGAAAATGGCTTGATATCTTATCATCATTACCTGCCTTAATTATATCTTCCCATAATTGTCTGCATTCTTTTAGAGTCCAGCTATATGTTCTCTGATAAATGGGGATGATGAGCTGCTTTGGCCCATTCATAAATTTTAACAATTGTGTTTCGTCTGCTTTCATGCCACAACCTCTCTCACATCTATTTTGCCTGTAACGGCATGATGGATCAAAGATTTTTTATACTCTTCTAAAAGTTTGATTTTTTGCTCTATTTTCTGGATGGTTATGTCTATCTTGGAAGTGGCTTTGTCTAAAAAGTTTGCAATGGAGGTTTGCTCATGGAGTGGGGGCAAAGGAGCTATTAATGATCTTAATTTTTCTACTGATAGTGACGGAACTGCTCCGGGATTAACAAACCATTCAAAATTTATCAAATTAAATAAATAATAATTATAGTTGTAATTGATATCAAAGGTTTTAAAGGCAATACAGTTATTATCTATAATACATTTGACTTTTGTTATTTTCCTATGGTTTTTCTTTAATGCTTCACCAATTTTTGGGGCTATTAAAGAGCACTCTGGGATTACATTCCATTTATAATCTTTAATTGTTTTCTTTGAAACAAAATTATTTGCTTTTTCAACAAATTTTTCAGATCCATTTATATCACCTACCTTATAAAAAGGTACATCCCCAGCGTCTTTACCCTGTTCTTCCCCTGGAAAACCATTTCCTGATAAATCTTCGACTAAATATTTCAACTTCCTAACTTCCCACCCCTCTGGAATCTTCCCAATCCAATCAATCCCGGAATCCTTTAATTTTACATTAGGGTCAAGCCCTTTTGTTACCGCATGATTTATCAAAGCGGTTCGCTTTTCTTTCAAAAGCCCGACTAATTTCTTGTCTTTTTCAATAAGCTCTTCAATTTCTGCTATTTTTTTATCGAGGAAGTTTGCAATTTTGATTTGTTGTTCCT
>JAYELD010000154.1 GCA_034717215.1 Caldisericota bacterium | reverse complement strand
TAACCTTTTGACACCAGTAATGGTTCCTTTAGTATTAATTGCTGCTTGTCTTCTTGCTGGTTCTCCGATAAGAACTTGACCATCCTTTGTAAATGCAACAACTGATGGCACTGTCTTGCCTCCAACGGAAGGCCCTTCAGCTGCTGGTATGATAGTTGGCTTATTCCCTACCATTGCTGCAGCGGCTGAATTGCTTGTTCCAAGATCAATACCAATAATTCTTCCCATGTCAGTTACCTCCCTTAATTGTTATATTTTTTGGTACAGCAACTTCTACCATTGCTGTACGAAGAATTTCGTCATTTAAGTAATAACCCTTACGAAGTACTTCTAATATAGTATCAGCTTCTTTTTCAGATTCAGTAATTTTCCCTATTTCGCATAGGGCAGGATCGTACTTTTTGTCTTTGAGCTCCATCTCCCTAATTCCATGCTGGCTTAGGAATTGTTGAATCTGGTTGTGAATAAGTTTTATGCCTTCTTTTGCGCTGGACCTATCATTTTGATCTAGCGTATTGAGTGCTCTCTCAAAATTATCAAATATTTCTAGCAAATCTTTCATTAACTGCTTTTTTTCTTTCATTATTTGTTGTTCCGCTTGTTTTGCAAGTGTTTTTCTTCCTTTGTCAAAATGTTCTTGTGTTTTTATATTCTCTATCTTTAAATGTTCAAGTTCATTTTGTAATTTTTCTATTTCGGTGTTCTTTTCATTCAGTGCGCTTACAAGCTCGTCCAATTGCTCTTTAGCTGGTCTCTGTGTACCTTTTCCCGAAATGTTTTTTTTCTTTTTCATCATGCCTCCACCAATTTTAAATTAGCACTCCTTTAGATTGACTGCTAATAGTTTATTGAAAATTACATTTTAGTCAAGAGTTTAGACCATCTATTTATCCAAAATCACTATCTTTGTTCGGCAAATTAGAAAATATATGAAAGTATTTATCAATTGAAATTTTATTGCATATTTTCTAAATCTAAGTATTGTATTTAGAGATATGAAAGAATTTATGAAATTTAGGACTAGAGAAGAAATTGCAAATAGTATCACACATTTTGTTGGCTTATGCCTGAGTGTTGTTGGGCTGTTTTTTCTTATTTTTTCCGCAACATCAAGTAAAAATAACTGGCGTATATCAAGTTTTTATGTATATGGGATCAGCTTAATTATATTATACGGAGCATCTTTTTTGTATCATAGTGTACGGTCAACCCGAAAAAAGTATATAGCAAAAATGTTTGATCACTTTGCAATATATCTCTTGATTGCCGGAACTTACACGCCTTTTACATTAATATCTCTGCGAGCGGTAGGAGGAAAAAATTTATTTATATATATTTGGTGCATTGCAGCAGCAGGAATAATATTAAAAATATTCTTTATTAATACATCTAAAGTTCTGTCCACAATTATCTATTTAATTATGAGTTGGCTCATTATTATTTTCATTAATCCTTTAATAAAATCTGTGCCAGCTAATGGTATTCTACTACTTATCGTCGGCGGGGTATTTTATAGTTTAGGTACTATATTTTATTTAGGGAAAAAGATTCCATTTCATCATGCCATATGGCATTTATTTGTCCTTGGAGGCAGTATAGCACATTATTTTGCAATTTTACTTTATGTATAATTTGTATAACTGAGCATTATTTTTTTAATCGGAAGAATTTTATAACAATTATTAGTTTATACCAATAATTATACAGGATAGTAAAGAAAGAATCAAGTTTTTAAGAATTACCTCTTCAACACAAAGAGGGGCTCAGAGTGGGCCACAAGTTCAGCAAGTTGCTCTCCTATTATGGGTTTTACTACTTCATGAACATCTTTATAAGCTTCCGGGGCTTCTTCCATAATGATATGCCTCGTTTTTGCATGCAGTATGATATTTTTTTCGTCCATTTCTTTTTGTACGTGTTCTAATGTAAGTGTTTTCGCTGCTTTATGCCTGCTGAGAAGCCGTCCTGCACCATGCGCGACACTGCCAAATGTTTCCGAAAGCGATTTTTCATTACCAACAAGTATATATGAACCTCTTTTCATATCTCCGGGAAGTAGAACTGGCTGGCCTATTTCTCGATATAATCCCTTAAGATCTGGGTGCCCTTTTGGGAAAGAACGCGTTGCTCCTTTGCGATGTACTAAAAGAAGTTTCTCTTTCCCGTTTATTTTGTATTTCTCAAATTTTGCAATGTTATGTGCTACATCATAAAGAAGGTACATTCCCAATTTTGCAGGTGATTCGCTAAAAGCGGAAGAGAAATAAAGTCGTACAAAATATGTAAGAATTTGCCTGTTTACCCAGGCAAAGTTTGCAGCTGATGCCATTGCTTTAAGATACATATCTGATTCCGGAGCAGATATCGGTAACGATACAAAATCTCTATCGATGAATGGTATCCCATATTTTTCCATTTTTGGAAACATCATCTGCAGATAATCTGTTGCAACTTGATGTCCAAGCCCGCGTGAACCTGTATGAATCCAGATAAGAATTTGATCTTTAAACAAGCCAAACTGTTTTGCAATTCCCCCATTATATATCTCACTTACCTTGTCTATCTCTAAGAAATGATTGCCTGCACCAAGAGTGCCTAATTCTACTTTTCCTCTATCTATTGCCCTTTTGCTAACAAAAGATGGGTCTGCATTTCTCATTCTTCCATTTTCCTCAGTTGCATCTTCATCTTCTTTCCAGGCAAATCCTTTATTTTTTGCCCATGGGATACCGAGTCTCATTGCGTCTTTGGTTTCCTCAGAACTAAATTTTTCTTTTCCTTCAGAGCCGACTCCAGCTGGAATATTTGTAAATAGTATATTTCCCAGTTTATCCAGTTGCCCCCTTACATCCTTATAAGAAAGATTGGTTTTTATGACTCTCACTCCGCAGTTGATATCAAAACCTACTCCACCCGGAGAAACAACACCATTTTCCAAATCAAATGCGGCTACTCCACCGATTGGAAATGCATATCCCTGATGCATGTCTGGCATACCAAGTGTGCATTTTACAATTCCCGGAAGCGTTGCTACGTTGATAAGCTGTTCAAGCGCCTTATCTTTACCGACGAGTTTTACAAGGTTATCTGTGCTGTAAAGTAACACAGGCACTCTCATGTTTCCTGTTTTTTCTATCAAGTACTTAAACTTTGAAATTTTTTCAATTTTCATATTACTCGCCCCTATATATTATACATCTTTTATCACTTTCTCTTATACTCAAGGCATTCTTCTTCGTAGCGAATAACAAGATCTTTTTCCTATCCCAAATACACTGTATATGAAAATAACATCCAGATAAATGAAAACAATGTCAAAAAGGGTGAATTTAGCAATAATGCAAATATAAAGGCGAATGGCATTTCACGAAGTTGGCTTTAATCGATTTAGGTAAAGTGAAGTGGAACCAGGTATTCGCTGTTAACTGCCCTCTTAATATTTGAAAGGATCGAATTAAAGTTAAATCAAATTTATATAGATACTTTTCTTTTTTAAAAACGAGGCAGGAATTGCGTATAATGTGTGATACGAGAAGTCCGAGTGATGCAAACCACAAGTGCACTGTTATACACTGTTGTTTGCAGTATATTTTTAATTATCTCCTGAAAACAGATCTTTTTGGTATTTTCAAAGATTTCAAAGGAGTCCTCAGGAGAGTGTTTTATGAGTTCAATGAGCCTTTTTCTGCCATATTTTTGTTCTATTCTCAACCCCATATAGCAGCTAACACTATAAAACAGTCTATCATTTGAGCATTGTCCCAAGACTTCTCCTAAAACAATTTGGCGTGGCGAATCTCACCAGTCAAGTGCACGCTTGGTTAGGCTGTCTAAGTTTAATTTTTCAATATAAACTTAAACAAAACGGCATGAACAAACACTGAAAAAATAACAGTTGATACCCACCAAATAATTGGATTGGTCAGCCCATTCACGGTCACAAAATAAGCCGCATAGATAGAAACTACAAATTGCAGGCTGGCCATCACCAGCCCGGGATTCCATTTTTTAAGCCTTACACCCTGAACAATATGTGTCAGGCAATTCATAATACTGAAGACAATAATGAGTAGACCGAAACCAATATTTACAAGTGCCAATAATCCAAAAACGATGAAGGTCACCAATACCAATAATATATTGATCCAGAAAATATCTACATCATTAAGGGTTTCTTCGCCTTCCGGCAAGTTATTGATGACATGATTAATAAAGTTTTTAAAACCACCTGGCCAGAGATGCTCTTCAGTTTGATAAAAGAAGTAAAGAGGAATATTTACATAAGCCCAGAAAAGTAACTCTATAGGCTTGAAAAACCAGAATAACCAAATAGCAGAAATGACACCCAGCACAGGTGTGAGCTTTGCCCAATTTTGGTTTTCGATAATTGTTGAATCATCTCATTTCTCCTTTTGCAAATAGCGCAGTACAAAGATGCAACCTACCCTATTAGATAATTATAAATAATCTTAACTCCGTTCTTCCTTGAAATCAATAAAATGCTGTATCCAGAGAGATGTGTTATACTCATTTTGATATCTTAGTTATTAACTAATCCTACCGCGATTCCTTTGTCCTAATTCGCCGAAGCGCAGACGCCGAAACGGTAAAAAACCTTCTGGTTTCCAGCAATAAGTGGCTTAACAAAAATTCAGTGCCAATGAACACAGTGCGCGAATAATTCTTTGAATCCAAAAGTTTTTTTGTAGTGGCCTTACCGCTACTCAGCATCTTTATCACTGTGGCATCTG
>JAYELD010000153.1 GCA_034717215.1 Caldisericota bacterium | reverse complement strand
AGAATTTAATAAAAAAAGAAATTTTATTATTGATTTTTCTAAATGGGAAAATTCCTTAGATCAATCTATGATTAAACGAGCAAGAGAAGATATACTAAAAGCAAATAAAGGAAAACCGCCTAAAGTACTTGACCCTTTTGGGGGTGGTGGAGCAATTCCTTTGGAAGCTTTAAGGTTGGGTTGCGAAACTTATTCAAATGATTACAACCCGGTTGCAGTCCTAATTCAGAAATGTACTTTAGAATATCCTCAGAAATATGCTAAACCTTTCAAAATAAAAAATAATCCTTCTACTCTTTTCCCAGAAATTATAAAGCAAAAGACTTTAGATTTTGATTCAAAAATCGTACCCAATCGTTTGCTTTACGATGTAGAGAAATGGAGTAGCTGGGCTCTTAAAGAAGTGAAAAAAGAAATTGGCAGATTTTACCCTCCAGACCCTGATGGTTCTATACCCGTTGGTTATATATGGGCCCGTACTATTCCCTGCCAGAATCCTTCTTGTGGTACTGAAATTCCCTTAATGAGACAATTTTGGTTGGCTAAAAAGAAAAATAAAAAAGTTGCACTATTTCCTTATATAGAAGGTAAAAAAGTTTATTTTAAAATAGTAGGTGATGGATACGAAACGATACCCGAAGGATTCAATCCAGCTCAAGGTACAGTTGCGAGGGCTATTGCTATCTGTCCGGTTTGTGGTGCCGTGATCGATGCCAAAACTACGAGGAAGCTTTTCCGAGAGAGAAGAGCTGGGCAGAGGATGGTTGCAATAGTTTTAAATAAAAAAAATGGTCAATTAGGAAGTAAAGTTAGAGGGAAAGCATATAGGATTGCTGTAGATAGGGATATGGAAATTTATAAAGAAGCAAAGATATACCTAAAGGAAAAAAGAGAAAAATTAAGAGCAGAATGGGGGATAGATCCAATACCTGATGAAGCAATGAATACAAAAGATCCAAATACTGTTGCTGGGAGAGGATATGGATTTACAAAATGGGGCGACCTTTTTAATTCTCGTCAGAAATTGTCTTTAATTACTTTTGTAGAGAAAGTTCGTTTTACATACCATAAGATGGCTAAAGAAGGGTATGAAGAAGAATATGCAAAGGCGGTGATGAGTTATCTGGCGCTGGGGGTGGATAGACTAGTCGATTTTGGATCATCACTTTGCGTATTAAATCCAACCGGTGGAAGGGGTGTTGTTCATACATTTGGAAGACAAGCATTGCCAATGGTCTGGGATTACGCGGAATCTAATCCATTTTTAGAACAAGGTGCAGGCTGGCCGACTGCTTGTGAGAAGAATAAAAAGTGGATTGAGCATGCCTCTCAATCTTTAAAGATTCCTGTTACCATATTCCAATCGTCTGCAACTTATCTTTCTTATCCCGACAACTATTTCGATGCAATATTTACGGACCCACCCTATTACGATAATATCAATTATGCCGAATTGTCTGATTTTTTCTATGTATGGTTAAAAAGAACAGTTGGAGATTTATATCCTGAATTATTTGCAACTCCTCTTGTTCCTAAATCTCAAGAAGTTGTAGCAAATCCCATAAGACAGGATGGGAAACATAAAGCAAAGAAATTTTTTGAAACTATGCTTAAGAAATCATTTCAAGAAATATATCGAGTTTTAAAGCCAAATGGAATAGTTACAATTGTTTATGCCCATAAATCTACTTCCGGTTGGGAGACATTAATTAATTCTCTATTAGATTCGGGTTTAGTAGTAACTAGTGCTTGGCCAATTAATACTGAAATGATTACAAAAGTAAAAGCACATGGAACTGCTTCTCTTATGTCATCTATTTATATTGTAGCACGTAAAACAAAACGAGAATCAACCGGATTTTATAATAATATTAAAGAAGAATTAAAAACCTATCTTTATGAAAAACTCGAACGTCTTTGGACCGAAGGAATTAGTGGGGCAGATTTCTTTATCGCAGCTATAGGTTCTGCTATCGAAATCTTCGGTAAATACGAAAAGATTATAGATTATGAAGGTAATGTTATAAGAGCATCTCAAATGCTTTCAGATGTACGAAGAATTACTACAGATTATGCAGTACATCAAATTCTGCATGATGGTTTTGCAGGAGATATTTCTAATTTAACCCGTTTTTATGTCCTTTATCGTTGGAGTTATGGAGAAGCGAAATTACATTTTGATGAAGCGAATAAACTTTCTAGGAGTGCAAATGTTGACCTGGAAAAACAGTGGAATCGGCCAAGTTTTATCAAAAAAGAAAAGGAATTTATTAAGGTTTTAGGACCGCAAGATAGAAAAGTCGAGGAATTTAAAAACTCATCTGAACTTATAGATGTTCTTCATGCAGTGCTTTTGCTTTGGGAAAAAGGTAAGCGAAATGAAATGATAACTTTGCTTAACGAATCAGGTTATGGGAAAAGTGATGCCTTTTATAGGGTTGCTCAAACAATTTCTGAGACATTAACGAATGAGAGTAAAGAGAAAAAACTCTTAGATGGTTTTTTATCAGGAAAAATGCGATTACAAGAAGAAATAAAAGGTAAAGCGGAAGATGGTCAAATAAATCTTTTTAACTATAAGAATAAGTAAGATAGTTTATTTATATATGTTATTTTTAAGTAAAGATTAAAAAGTAAAAAGAAGGAAAGGATGTGATTAAATGAAATCATTTCATACTATCGCCGTCCCCCATAAAGATATTTTAGAGGGTAGACTTACAATGGATATATTTGCAGCTGATTTATGGGAGGTTATGAAAAATAGAGGGCCTGATGAATATAAAAATTCAGAAACATTTTTTAGAAAGACTTACCTTACCGAAGGGCTTAAAAATTTACTTGCTATTATAGAAAAACGCATTCACGGGAAAGGTGGAGACCCGGTTATTCAAATTCAAACCCCTTTTGGTGGAGGTAAGACCCACACATTAATCGCTATGTATCATAAAGCAAAAGAGTGGGGAGTAAATACGGTTACGATTGTAGGAGAAAAAATGAAAACGGGGAATAAACCTGAAGATTTTGATACTATTTGGGGGCTTATGGAAAAGCAATTAACAGGGTCAATAAATGAATTCTCTTCATGTGTACCTCCGGGAGGAGAACAATTAAAGGAATTTTTAGAAAAACATTCCCCTGTATTAATTTTAATAGATGAACTTATTCCTTATTTAAATATTACCGATGCAGTTAGTGTAGGTCAAACTGATCTTACGACACTGACTCTTACTTTTTTGAGTACTCTTTCTAATGTAGTAAGTGAATTGAATAATGTAGCTTTGGCATTTACTACTACTCCCAGTAATCCTTACAATAGAACTCCCAGAGGTGAAGAGATTGTAACCCAGCTGCGTGATATAACCGGTCGGAGGGAAATTATAAAATCACCCATTCAAGACCAAGAAGTTTCTAAAATTATTAAAAGAAGACTTTTTAACAATATTGATGAAAGTATGGCAAAAAAAGTTGTTACCGAATTTGTAAATTATGCAGATAGGGAAGGTATACTTCCTACAGGTATGCAGCCAAGTGAGTATAGAGATAAATTTTTAGATTCATATCCTTTTATGCCTGAGGCAATAGATATTCTCTATCATCGCTGGGGAAGTTTCCCGATATTTCAGAGAACTCGCGGTGTACTTAGATTGCTTTCTCTGATTGTACATTGCTTAATAGGAACAAATAAATCTTACATAAGTTTAGCAGATTTTGATTTATCTAACCAAGAGATTCGCCAAGAATTTATAAGACATATTGGAGAAGAATATAATGGAATTGTAGATGTTGATATTACCGGAAGAGAAGCGAACTCAAAAAAAATAGATAAATTGTTAGGCAGTTCGTATCGAGGATTAAATCTAGGGGCCCGGGTAGCTACTACTATATTCCTTTATTCTTTTTCAGGTGGACATGAATACGGTGCAACCTTAAGTGAAATCAAACGTTCTGCTACTACCATTGAAAATCCTTCAGAAGTAATTGCAGACGCTTTTCAAAAATTGACCGGAGAAAGTGGGAGGCTATTTTACATACATTTTAAGGGGGATAAATATTTTTTTAATAATCAACCTAATATAAATAGAGTTATATATATTAATAAGGAAAATATTAAAGATAGAGAACTTATTGCAATGGAGTCTGAACTTTTAAGAGAAAATTTGAAAGGCGATAAGTTAAAGATTTTTATCTGGGAGGAAAAATCAGAAGATATATCAGATTCTGAAGACCTTAAACTTGTTATCTTAAAGAATAAAGATCAAAAGTTAATGGATTCTATTCTAAAAAATAAAGGACAAACTCCGCGGGTTTATCGAAATACAGTATTTTTTCTTTATCCTCTTGAATCAGAAAGGTCTAATTTTGTAAATGTTGTAAAAAATAAAATAGCTTATGATTATATTGAAAAAGATAAAAATCTTAATCTATCTGAAGAACAAAGAAAAGATATAAAAAAAGCGATAAAAAAAGCCGAATCTGAACTGAAAGAATCTATTTGTAGATTTTATCGAGAAGTTTCCATTCCCGGAAAAGATAAATTTAAGGAGATTATTTTAGGGGTACCTATATTTGGTGAAGACATATCTTTAGATCAAAAAGTATACGATAGTTTACGTTCCGATGGTGAAATATTAGAAAAAGTTTCACCAATATTTCTTAAAGAAAAGTACCTTGTTGATCAAGAATGTGTTTCAACGGAACAAGTTTATCGAACAACTATTAGAACGCCAGGTGAATCAAGATCTATAAACAAAAAAGTA
>JAYELD010000152.1 GCA_034717215.1 Caldisericota bacterium | reverse complement strand
CGATGCTTGTGAGAGCTTTGGCTCTTTCCATTATTGATGCAGAAAATCCGTTTATTGATCTAAGTTCGTCTTATTTTGGATACAGGGAAATTATCACTGCTTTTTACAGTGGCATAATTGTTGGTTCTAGCGAAAACGGAAAGATTTATTTTAAGCCGTTAGGTGTATTAACCAGAGGAGATGCAGCTATTCTAATGGGAAAGGCCATTGAGGCAAAGGAATAGTTAAGACCAGTGATGTATAAATTGAAAATTACTTTATTTGCTGTATAATACAATATTGATATATAAATGCTTTTGGGAAATAACGACTATCCTGGTTGTGATGTTACGATAGTATGATAACGCATGGAGTTTGTTTTGTAAGAGATTAGTATTGCTAAAAATTTAGAAGGGGGTGAGTGAGCATGATAGGACTTATTACATTTTTACTTTATTTTGTGTTTTTTATTCCGATTATAATTAGAGGAGTAAAAGCACATGGTGAACCGTTGCAGATTAGCGAGGTTAAAAAACCTTTAATTATTGCCGGTAGTGGCATAGTAATTGTTTCTATATTCCTCGCACTCATTGATTTTGATGTTGCATTTATGTGGTTCAAAAGCTTAAATTTTCTCCCGGCGTTTCTTACAAGAATATCCTGGCAGATTATTCTTTATATTGTTGGTTTCTTTTTTTCTTGGGGTATATTTTCTCTATTTTTTTATATCCCAAAGCGAAGAGAAGAGTTGGAAGCTGGAGAAAAAATCGTAAAATATTCTAAAATTCTCATTCCGATTATTCTTGCTTTTTTTTCGGCAGGGACGCTTTCTTCTCACTTTATGACTATCTTAATGTATTTTAATCGTTATACGTCTGCTGTAAGCGATCCTATCTTTAATAAATCAGTTTCTTTTTATATGTTTTCCTATCCATTCTTTTCAACCCTGATTTCTTATCTTATTGGAATTTTTGTGGTAGCATTTATTATAGAGGAAGGAGTTTACTGGTTTTATATCAAAGATAATTTTCATCCGCAATCTGACGCTTCAAAGAGAGCGACCAACCTTTTATCTATTGTGGGCGGTATTTTATTTGTGCTTATAGGCTTAAAGATATATATAAGCATTTATTCGCTTCTTTTATCTTCAAGGGGAGCTGTGTTTGGTATTGGCTATACAGATTACCATATCCGAGTTCCTTTATTTAAACTTTTAGCAGCAATATTTAGTGCGGGTGGAATTTTTCTATTTATTTATGCTATTTTTCCAAGATTTACGCGGAGAGACACGGTAATTAAAGTCCTTGTTATAGGTATTGCTGCGGGGCTTTTGTTGTACGGGATTTTACCATCTTTGTATCAAACTTTGGTGGTTAAACCAAACGAATTGACTAAGGAATTAAGTTACCTTGAGCACAATATCTATGGGACAAGGCAAGGATATGATCTGGATAAAATTGAGTTAAAGACATTTCCAGATATAAAACCTCTCACATTAGATGATGTGCAAACAGAGAAAGTTCTTATAGACAATATTCGATTATGGGATTGGCGTGCCCTAAATGATACGTACCTGCAGATACAGGCTATACGGCTTTATTATACATTTAAAGATGTAGATGTGGATCGTTACTATATTGATGGTGAATACAGAGAAATGATGATATCTGCAAGAGAATTAGACCATGAGCTTTTGCCTGCTAATTCTAAGAGCTGGGTCAATTTGCACCTAAAATATACGCATGGTTATGGGATATGTATGAATACGGTGAATGAATTTACTCCTGATGGTCTGCCGAAACTTCTTATAAAGGATATTCCACCTGTTTCTTCTATTGAAGGAGTTACAGTAGAGCGCCCCGAAATATATTTTGGAGAAACTAACAATGGATATGTATTTGTTAACACAAATACTCCCGAGTTTGATTATCCCAGTGGGGAGGAAAATGCTTATGTCACTTATGAAGGTGACGGAGGTATTCCTATGTCACCTGTCTCTCGTTTTATTTTTGCCATACATTACAACGATGCAAGTATCCTTCTTTCACGTTACCTTAGCAGCGATAGCAAAATTATGATTAATAGAAATATACAGGATAGAGCAAAAAGTATTGCCCCTTTCCTTATGTATGATAGAGATCCTTACATTGTATTGGGTGATGATGGGAAATTGTATTGGATGGGAGATGCCTTTACATATTCTTCATTATATCCTTATTCAGAAATGATTGGTATGAATGGGAAAGGCATTAACTATATGAGAAACAGTGTAAAATATGTTGTTGATCCATATTCGGGAAAAGTGCATTTTTACATTATTGATGACAACGATCCTGTTATTCAGACATATAAAAATATTTTTCCTTCTCTGTTTAAAGATATTTCCGATATGCCTCAATTTTTGGTAAAGCATTTGCGTTATCCTGATGATTTTATACAGTTGCAGGGCGAAGTTTATACCGTATACCATATGAATGATCCTGAGGTATTTTACAATAAAGAAGATAAATGGCAGATTGCAACAGAGAAATATCAGGCTTCAACACAGCAGGTATTACCCTACTTTATGATTTTAGAAAACAGGGATACAGGAAAATATGAATTTGTTTCTAATTACCCATTTACTCCTTCCGGGAAAAATAATCTTATTGCCCTTGCTATTGCCCAGTGTGATCCGGAAAGCTATGGGGAAGTAACGGTTTACCAATTCTCCAAGGAGAAATTATTTTATGGCCCTTTGCAAATTGAGGCGCGAGTAGATCAGAATTCAGAAATGTCAAAGACTCTTACCTTATGGAATCAGCAGGGATCAGAGGTAATCAGAGGGAATATGCTTGCTCTTCCAATAAGAGATTCTATTCTTTATGTAGAACCTGTGTATCTTCAGGCAAGTACAAGTCGATTTCCTCAATTAAAGAAAGTCATTGTTGCTACGCAAACGGAACTTGTATGGGGAGATACTTTTGATGAGGCAATTTCACTTTTGTTTTCTGGATATCAAAAGCCGCCCGAAGAACCGGGGGAGGAAGTAACAACATCTGAACTTATTAACTCTGCCTTTGAACATATTGGGAAATATAAACAGTATATGGGTGAGGGTGAATTTGAGCTTGCAGGCAAGGAGTTGCAAATTGTGGAAGACATTTTAAATCAATTATATCAAGAAAGAGAAAATCCTTAGGAGGGATATATGTTTTTTGTTGCAAATGATGATGAAATTCGGAAAGGTTTAA
Organism: Caldisericota bacterium; assembly: GCA_034717215.1. Taxonomy (NCBI): domain Bacteria; kingdom Pseudomonadati; phylum Caldisericota; species Caldisericota bacterium. The sequence continues at coordinate 18,559 of JAYELD010000152.1, read as the reverse complement.
CGACAGATGTTTATTTTATTAGAGCGCAAGAAATACTGAAAAAAAAGAATATAAATAAACATGTTATTGCTGAATTTACTGCGCAAATTTTTCCTTATCCCTGGGCTGTATTTGTAGGGCTTCCAGAGGTGATAGAACTGTTTAAAGATAAGCCGGTAAATGTATGGGCAATGAAAGAAGGAACTATTTTTAGAGCACGCGATGAAGGTGGTGTCCCTGTCCCTACTATGGTAATTGAAGGCGTGTATAAAGATTTTGCTGTTTATGAAACTCCTGCCCTGGGATTAATTTGTGAGTCTTCTGGCATTGCCACAAAGACTGCACGCATTAAAAAAGTTGCACTTGACAAAACAGTTCTTTCGTTTGGAGTTAGGCGTATGCATCCCGCCATTGCTCCTATGATCGATAGATCTGCCTATATTGGTGGATGTGATGGAGTTTCAAGTATACTTGGTGCAAAACTTATTGGTAAAAATCCTTCGGGAACTATTCCTCATGCGCTTGTTATAAATTTAGACGGGGTATCTAATGCGATTATAGCTTTTGATGAATGCATTTCCACAGATGTCAACCGTATTGCGCTTGTGGATACGTTTGGTGACGAAAAATTGGAAACCATTCAAGCTGTAGAAGCAATCGGTCATAAATTGTATGGAGTACGTTTGGACACACCTCGTTCAAGAAGGGGAGTATTTGCCGATATTATAAGAGAGATTAAATGGGAGCTTGCCATAAGAGGATTTAAAGATGTAAAGATTTTTATTTCCGGGGGATTAGATGAAAATACAATACCAGAGCTTTCCGAAGCCGGTGCCGATGGCTTTGGTGTCGGTACCTCCGTTTCCAACGCGCCGACAATAAACTTTGCGATGGATATAGTCGAAATGGACGGAAAACCTGTTGCAAAGAAAGGAAAGTTTAGTGGGAGAAAAAAAGTTTACAGACAGATAAAAGATGGCGAGATGGCATTTAAGGTGGTTCCTTATAATGAGAATAATTTTTGCGCTGACGGATGGGAAGAAATGCTCGCACCTTTAATTAAAAATGGAAAAGTCGTTTATCATGAGCAAAATATAGATGATATACGTGGATATGTATTAGATCAGTTAAAAGAAATTAATAATTTTTAATGGAACTTTTTAATTCAGGAGGAAAAGAATCAATTCCTCCACTTGCTGATAGAATAAGGCCAGATTCTCTTGCTGAATTTGCTGGTCAGGAAGAGCTCGTTAATGAGAATAAACCTCTTTATAAAATGATTGAGAGGAAATCCCTTAGTTCTTTTCTTATTTATGGCCCACCTGGCAGTGGCAAAACGACTATTGCTCTCATTGCATCTAAGGGGTGGAAAAGAACCTTCATCACTGCTACGACAGCGCATATCAAAGATGTTCGATCTATGCTCCTAAGATTCAAAAAAGAGAAAGAATTTTCTAAGGTGCAGCATGTATTAATAATTGATGAGATCCAGCATTTCACAAGAAGAGAGCAAGATGCGTTTCTTAGTCCTGTAGAGCGGGGTGATATTATTCTTATTGCTTTGACAACGGAGAATCCTTCTTTTTATATTAATTCTGCGCTTCTTTCCAGACTTTCTGTTTTTGTATTTAATCGGCTTGCTGAAGATGAAATTCGGCTAGTTGTACAGGGGGCTCTTACAAAAGATGCGATAATGGCGAAGAAAAAATTAACTGAAGAAGCTCTAGATAGAATTACGGTACTAGCGGATGGAGATGCTAGGAGGGCATTAAACATTCTTGAGTCCATTGTGGTAAATAGTGAAAAAAATACGGTTGATTTAAGCGATGTGGAAAACTTTTTAACAAATCCTCTTTATTATGGTAAAGAACACCATTACGATCTTGTCTCGGCATTTATTAAGAGCATGAGAGGGAGCAACTTAGACGCAGCACTTTATTATTTTTATAGAATGATTGATTCGGGTGAAGATCCTCGTTATATAGCAAGGAGAATGATACGGTTTGCTGCTGAGGATATTGGCTTGAAGGACCCGAACGCTCTTGTTATCGCAAATGCAACACGAGATGCTTTTCAAAACATTGGACCGCCTGAAGGTTATCTTGTACTTGCAGAAGCAGTTGTTTATCTTGCAAAGGCTGATAAGTGTAATGAACTTTATCTTGCAGAAAATGAAGTCCTAAAAACTATTAAGGAAACTGGCAATCTTGAAGTCCCCAAGAAATTGAGGAATCCTGTAACTTCTTTAATGAAAAAATGGGGTTATGGCAAAGGATACAAGTATCCTCATAATTACGAAGGGCATAAGGTAGAAAATGAGAATTACTTGCCTGAACGCATTAAAGGAAAAAAATTTTACAAAGAAGATTAGATTTATTACGTATTGTTGCAGCAAAATAGTGTGTAAATTTTAGAAGTACAATGATTTTGTGCAAAAAACTATTGCAAAATGTTTTTATTTAATTATAATACTGTTACCTGCGTTTAAAACGTAGAGATTTTTTAGGAGGTTTACGAGTGAAAAGAATTACAGGATCAGTAAAATGGTTTAATGCCCAGAAAGGGTATGGTTTTCTAGTATGTGATGACGATGGAAAAGAGATTTTTGTACACTTTTCTGCAATTTCAGGTGATGGTTACAAGACGCTTAAAGAAGGCGATAAAGTAGAGTTTGAAGCTGTTGATAGCGACAAAGGTCTTCAAGCACATGACGTTATAGTTATTGAATAATTTCATCTAAAAAAAGAAAACGCAAATTCCCGACGAAAGCCGGGAATTTTTATTTTAAAGTTTTTCATGTACAATATGCAATATGAAAAAGGCACTAATTGTAACAGAGAAACCTTCAGTAGCACATGATATTGCTAAAGTTTTAGGAGGGTTTTCTAACAAAAAAGATTATTTAGAAAGTGAGCAATTTGTTTTAACATGGGCTCTTGGTCACCTTGTGACACTTTTTGAGCCGGAAGATTACGACAAAAAATTAAAATTTTGGCAATTAACTACATTGCCTATTATCCCTGATAAATTTCAATTCAAACCTATAGAAAAAACGAAAAGTAGACTTTCTTTGATTAAAAAACTCATGAAAAGAAGCGATATTGATGTTATAGTAAATGCGTGTGATGCAGGGCGAGAAGGAGAACTTATTTTTAGAAACATTTTCCATATCATTTCGCCAGGTAAAAAAACGGTAAAGAGACTCTGGCTTTCTGCCATGACTGAGGAAGAGATTTCAAAAGGTTTTGCGCATTTGCAAAATTCAAAAGAATTTGATTCGTTGGGAACAGCTGCGCTGCTACGGATGGAAAGCGATTGGATTGTAGGAATTAATGCGACAAGAGCTTTTACGAGGAGATGGGGCTCAGGAGAGACTCTTTCGCTTGGTCGCGTGCAAACACCTACATTGAGTATTATTTGTATCAGAGAACAAGCAATAAAAAACTTTAAGAAAGAGCAGTATTTTGAGCTAGAAGGAATATTTGCAGCAAAGAATATCTCATATAAAGGTACCCATATCGATAAAAAAGGCAACACACGAATAAAAACCAAGAAAGAAGCGTCAACTCTATTGGAAAAGGTAAAAGGAAAGGAAGGTAACGTATTAAATATTAAAAGAAGTGAAAAAAAGAAACCGCACCCACTTCTTTATGACCTTACGGAGCTTCAAAGGGATGCTAATAGGCGGTTTGGTTATTCTGCTCAACGAACTTTAAATATTGCTCAAAGGCTTTATGAAAGCAAAAAACTTATTACATATCCGAGAACGGACAGCAGGTATCTACCTAAATCAATGGTTTCTGAAGTGGAGAAGATCATAAAAGGAATTTTTGTTCATCCATATGATAAATTTATTGAGGAAATTCTTTCAAAGCAAATTAAACTTGACTCGAGAGTAGTTAATGATAAAGGCGTAACTGACCATTTTGCAATTATTCCTACTGGCAAAGTGCCTGTATTTTCACAATTGAAAGGAGACGAGCAAAATATATTTGACCTTGTAGCAAGAAGATTTTTGTCCGTGTTCTTTTCTTGCGCTGTTGTTGAAAGGCTTTCTTTCAAAACTATTGTTGAAAAAGAAATGTTTAAAACCGAACTTTCAAGGATTAAAGAACCAGGCTGGAGGATAGTGTACAACGTTCAGGAGAAAAATGTATTAGTAAATGTCAAAGAGGCAATGAAAGTTTTATTGGATAAAATAGATCTTCTTGAAAAAGAAACCCAACCTCCTGCCCGTTATACTGACGCTACCATACTTACTGCTATGGAAACAGCTGGTAAGCTTGTTGAAGATGAAGAGTTAAAGGAAGCTATGAAAGAAAGAGGATTGGGCACCCCCGCTACAAGAGCGAGTATCATAGAACGGCTTATCAGTGTGGGATACGTAGAGCGGTCTGGTAAAAATCTTGTTCCGTTGGATAAAGGAATGAGACTCATTGATCTGGTGATGACGATTAGTGCCGGTGAAATTTTAGACCCGGCGCTTACTGGTGAATGGGAAAAAAAGTTACGAGATATTGAAAAAAGAAAACTTCAGTCAGATGAATTTATGAACGGCATAAAACAACTTATCTCTAGTATTGTAAAAAAGGTAAAAGATTATAAAAGTAACAGCACTGTAGTAATAGGTGATGGCAAGCCTATCGGTAAATGCCAGAAGTGTGGTGCCGATGTAGTAGAAACAGCAAAAGCATTTTCTTGTATTAAGAGAGCAGAAAAAACTTGCGATTTTATTATCTGGAAGAAACTTTTGAACAAGACAATAACAAAAGAGATTGCCGAGAAATTGCTTAAAGGTAAAACGATACATATGACAGGTTTTGTTTCAAAAGCGCGAAAGCGTTTTGATGCGGATATTGCTCTTGTTGACAGTAAAGTTAGCTTCCTTTTCCCTGAAAGGCAAAAGGACGAACTATTAAATTCAACCCCTATCGGTAAATGCCCGAAGTGCGGTGCCGATATATTGGAGGGGAAAGAAACGTATTTTTGTTCTAAAAGGGATGATGGATGTACTTTTTACATTAAAAAAGTACTGGGCAATAAACGAATTACAAAAGATATTGTTGTAAATCTTCTCAATAACAAGACGACAGAACTTCTTACTGATTTTTTGTCAAAAAATGGGAAACCTTTTTCTGCTTTTTTGTATTTTGATAATTATTATAAAGTGCGATTCAAGTTCGAAAATAAAAAGAGACCAAGAAGTAATAGAAAAAGACAATGATAATTGTTGTTACAGGCAATGGAAGTAATTCCGGGAAAACGACATTAATACGGGTTATACTTTCTTTATACCCTGGTATTTTCGATGTAGTAAAGCTTACTCCGTCCGATAAACTCAAAAGTGCTGTTGAGGTTGATGAATCTGAGCTTTTGAAAGACAACAAGGATACAGCATTTTTTATAAGAGAGGGTGCAAGGAAAGTAGTTTGGATTCATGGAAAGGCAAAGGATATAGGTTCTTTGCTAAAATCTTCTCTTACGCAACTTGGAGATAATATAATTATCGAAGGAAACAGTGCCCTTAGGTGTATAAAGCCAAATTTGATATTTTTTGTTGCGAGAGATCGTAGAAGTACGGTCAACAAGAGTGCTGCGTTTGCAGAAAGTATGGCTGATTACATTATTTTAAATAAAACTTCTGGAAATTACAACAGGAACGGCAATATCTTGAATATTTCTCTTCGCAAAGCTTTAGCTGACCCTGGTAAATTTGTTGATGAACTTAGCAAAATTCTACAAAAGTTTAAATAATTTATGTGAGGTTTAATACGAAAATTATTACATTTCTTTTATAATAATATTGCCAATGGTATCTGCTGCCTCCGAGATTCTGTCTGCGGAGTTGCTTACATGTCTGTATATTTCCCTTATTTTAAAGATATAATGAAAATCTGGATTTGCGAATAGTTCAGCTAATGCTTCGCGATATGTTTCCTCTATTTCATTTTCAATGGATTTGGCGGCAATGATATTATTGTTTACGAGTTGTTTGTTTTTGGATAGCTTGCTTACAGCGTAATTAATATGTGTAGTACCTCTTGATAATTTTTCGATCATTTTTTTAAGGTAAAAGTTTGGATAGATATCATATTCTATCATTTCTTTAGCCGTGTTTAATGAATAGTCAAGTATGTCGTCTATTATACTGGATAAAGTAAATATATCTTGCCTATCAAAAGGCGTAATGAAACTTTTGTTAAGTTCATTAATTAATTCTCTTCTTGCCCTATCTCCTTCTTCTTCTACTTTTTTAATCTTAATTTTTAAGTCGTGTCTGAGTACAGCATGATCAGATACTTTTTTATCTATACCCATGAATTTATTAAGAAGGTTTGTTCCTTCTACTGTAAGATCTCCCTGTTTTTTTATCAGGGTATAAAAAGAATCAGATTTTTTAAAAATAGAACTCCATAGTTTCATTTTCTTTTTCATTCTCCTATATATAGTTTAAAACATTTTTTCTAAAATCAAAGTAATAGCATAGGAAAGTAAAATAGAAGCAGGTATTGTAATAATCCAAACGAAAAGAAGATTCTTTACTACATTCCATCTCACAGAATATGGCTTTTCTCCTGTTCCTATGCCTATGAGTCCCATATTTAATGTTTCTGTGCTGCTTATCGGTAGCCCTATCCGTGTGAAGGATAGTACGGTGGCGGATGTAATTAGTTGGGCAAAAAATGTCTGTTTTGGTTTAGATCGCATAATGCGAAAGCCTGCAGTAGTAGCTACATTTTCTCCAAGAAGTAGAGTACCTGCTATAAATATGACCGTCAAAGCAAGGATAATCCATGGGTCCTTAGCGTTAGCTGCTATATTTGTGTGAGTTACATATGCTGCCATATATATTAAGCTCAGTGTTTTTTCTGCATCATTTGCTCCATAGCCCATAACGAGTAACACGGATGTAAAAACTTGCAGTATTTTAAAATACATAGATGTTCTTGGGGCGGCTTTATATAATAATAAGTTTATTAATTTTATCAAAAGAAATCCTGCAACAAAGCTTATTAGTATAGATATTATTAATGCTCCGAATATTTTATACACTTCGGGCCTATTTATTTTATCTGCAAATTTTGTTGCTATTCCTCCGCCTATAAGTGCGCCAACAAATGCATAGGATATGCTTACCGGATATTTTATTTTTTGTGCTATGATGACCCATATAATTGTAGAAATTAGAGTGCCGTAAAGTAATTGCATATTCATATATTCTAAAGGAAGTATTTTTGTTCCTAATGTTTTTACTATTGCTGTGCCAAAAATGAATGGTGCAAGAAACATACCTATAAAAAGTATTACTACAGCAAATATCGGATGAATAAAATTAGAGGACACAATGGACCCTAAAAGTGTTCCTCCATCGTTTGCACCCATAATAAGCTGAAAAATTAGAGCAAAACCAATAAAAACTAAAAAATTTATATTTATCGTATGTGCCATAGCTACAATATTAGCATATTTTTAATTTTATGTAAATATTTTTAAAATTACCTTATTAAATTTTTCAGTTATTGGGTTGAATTCAGTTTCATTTTATTTATAATATTTTTTGTTCAGTTGACAAAATTTTACTAATTGCCTATAATAGAAATATATTTTGAAAGGAGACAGGAATGACTGAGGAAGTTGTTCTACAGCGAAGAAAACGCCTAAGGACTATTAAAGAGTTCCTGACTGGATACCTGTTTATTTCGCCTGCTGTACTTGTTCTTTCAATCTTTGTAATTTTCCCCTCAATATTTGTCTTTTATATTAGTACTTTGGATTGGAATATGATTGGGCCAAAGCACTTTATCGGGTTAACTAATTTTATAAACCTTCTTTTCAAATCTCCCTATGCTTCTGAATTTTGGGGTTCTGTTCTCGTTACTGCGAAATATGTTGCCTTGAGTGTGCCTTTACAGATAAGTATTTCGCTCATTTTAGCTTTACTGCTTATGCGTCCCATTAAATTCCGAGGTTTTTTTAGGCTTGGTATTTTTATTTCTTATGTGACACCGTTAGTTGCAACATCTATTGTGTGGAGGTGGATGTTCCACCCTGGTTATGGGTTTTTAAACTCTTTTTTGCGATTGTTGCATTTCCCAACATCTATGTGGCTGTTAGGTTCTCCATCGGCTCTTATTTCACTTGTTATATACACTACCTGGCATGCAATTGGGTTTTCTACAATTCTTTTTATGGCTGGACTTACAGGAGTGCCGACAGAACTGCAAGAAGCAGCTCGTATTGATGGAGCAAACGCAAATGGAGTTTTTTGGCATATTACCTGGCCTATGCTTTCCCCGACAACCTTCTTTGTTCTTATTATTTCTATGATAGGAGCTTTTAAGATGTTTACTCCTGTTTTTGTTTTAACACGTGGTGGACCCTATTACACGACTGCTACAACCGGTTATTACTTATATGTTAAAGCTTTTGAAGATTGGGCAGCAGGATATGCAAGCGCAGTGGCTGTGATGTTATTTATATTTATATTTGCACTTACGTTGCTTAATATCAAATTTACAGGGAGAAAAGTTTTCTATGCAGGAGAATAATCTCAAGGAGAAGAAAATGAAGTGGCTTAAGAACGTTAAATTATCTAACGTTCTTACATATGCTCTTCTGACTATTGTTTTGGTGTTTACCGTTTTTCCATTTTATTGGATGGTTGCTTCTTCATTGAATAGACCAGAAACATTGTTTGCTTTTCCACCGAAACTTATACCTGATTTCTATTTTAAAAATTACATAGACATGTGGCATAATCCTCCCGGTGGGATATCCTGGTTGCGATATATTGGGAATACTGTTTTTATTGCCGGAACTACAACAATACTTTCTGTTTTCAATTCTTCTCTTGCTGGTTTTGCATTTGCAAAACTTAAATTTCCTCTTCGTAATAAAATTTTTATTTTATTACTTGGCCTTCTAATGATTCCAGGCGAAATGCTTCTTATTCCCAATTATGTGGTTTTGAAAAATTTGAACTGGCTCAATACGTATCAAGCAATGATTATACCCTGGTGTGCTAGTGTATTCGGCATATTTCTTACAAGGCAATTTTTTAAAACAATTCCCAACGAACTATGGGAAGCGGCACAGGTAGACGGCTGCTCTATTAGCAGATATTTCTTTTCCGTTGCAATACCCCTTGCGAAACCCACGCTTTTAACACTTGCTCTGTTTGTATTTTTAGGCAGCTGGAATGCATTTCTCTGGCCATTAATTGTTGCAACGGATTATGCGATTATGCCGCTTGAAGTTGCCTTAAATTCTTTTCTTAGCTCAGAGGGTACTGAATGGGGATTGTTGACTGCTGCCTCTACTATGGCAACGGCTCCAATATTAATTCTCTTTCTCATTTTCCAGAGGCAGTTTATAGAGGGTATAGCGCGAGGTGCAGTAAAAGGTTAGTTGTACTTGTTTTAAAATAAAAAGGAGGTGTTGTATGAAAAAGATTATTGCACTTGTAGTTGTAATTTTTCTTGTTGGTACAATTTTAGTACCTATGGCAAGAATCAATGCGGAAGATGTGACGGCTGTTAAGATTTACATTGATAAGTCTACGGCCTATGTGAATGGTAAGGCAACGACTTTGGATCAGCCGCCTGTTATTATGAACAATAGGACGATGGTGCCTATTCGTTTTGTGACTGAAGCAATGGGAGCTACAGTAGGTTGGTCTAACGAAGAGAGAAAAGTTACCATTACGTTGGGGGAAAACATCGCTATATTAAAAATTGACGATGTAAAAGCTCAAGCTAATGGTTACGATGTGTACCTTGATTCTGCACCGACTATTATTGTAAAAACATCAAGAACTGTGGTACCTGTAAGATTTATTGCTGAAACATTGGGGATGGAAGTAACATGGAGCGGAACAGAGAGATCTGTCTTGATTAAGCATTCTCCCGATTGGCAGCCAGTGGAAGTTAGTTTCTGGCATGCGATGAACTATACACAAGGTGAGGTTCTTGACAATTTGATTAAAGAGTATAATGCTACTCACCCAAGGACAGAGATACAGGGTACACCGTTTTCAAGCTACAATCCGTTGCAGCAGAAAACCATCGCAGCTATTGCCGGAGGAAACCCGCCTGTTCTTACACAAGCTTATGAAAACTGGGTAGCGGAATATATTACAGGTGGCTACCTTACTCCGATAGAAAAATTTGTTAATGGCGCAAACGGATTATTGAAAAGTGATAGGGAAGATTTCTTTGAAAATATGTGGGCAAATGGGTATCTTCCTGATGGCAAAATGTGGATGCTTCCCTTTAATAAGAGCAACATTGTAATGTATTACAATGTTGATATGTTGGAAGAAAATGGTATTGCCGTTCCAAAGACCTGGGATGAGTTTGAAGAGGCATGCAAATTGCTTACCAAAGAAGATGGCAGCCAATGGGGAGCTTCTTATTCTCCTTCAGTAGATCTATGGTATGCACGTGTATACGAATATGGTGGAGAGGTCCTTTCAAAAGACAATAGAAAGGTTTTGTTTGACAAAACGTCGGGAGCACTCGATGCAACGGTGTCAATGAACGACATGGTGCAAAATGGGTATGTTCATATTACCTCAGGGTACGACTATCAAAGTGATTATGGTAATCAGAAATGTGCATTTACTTTTGCAAGTGTTGCCAGTTACTATTATATGAATAAAGCTGTAGGCGGCAGATTCCAATTTGCCGAGGCACCTTTGCCAGCAGGTCCTGCAGGACAACACTCTGTTATGTATGGTACAAATGTTGTTATATTTGGCTCGACTTCCTCTCAAGCTCAACAGGATGGTGCCTGGGACTTTGTAAAGTGGTTTACTTCTCCGAGAAAGACTGCACAATGGGCAATGGGGACTGGTTACTTACCTGTTAGAAAATCTGCGCTTGAGCTTCCGGAGATGAAAGAATTCCTTGAGGAGCATCCGGAAGTACATGCTGGTTATGACCAACTTGCAAACTGTGTTTTGCAACCTCCAATTTCTGCATGGAATAACTCAAGGAGAGATGTAAATGCAGCACTTCAGAAAATTTACCTCGGTAAAATTTCTCCGGAAGATGGCCTTAAAGAACTTGCTGCTAAGCTTAGAGCAAATATAGGCGAAAGATAATAGTATTTATATTAGAAGTGTAAATTTTAAGCCCCCGCAAAAGCGGGGGCTTTTGTATTAGTAAAAGTGGTCAAAAACGGTTAATTTTGTGCCAGGCACCGTTTTAACCGTTTTTGAGTTTAGAGAAAACTCTTGACAAGTAGCGAATATTTTGTATAACTGTATATAAATAAGGGCGGTTAGTTCAGAGGTAGAACGCTTCGTTGACACCGAAGAGGTCAGTGGTTCGATTCCACTATCGCCCACCATTTGTTTTTACAGGAGGGCTAATGTCAGAAAATATTGAGGTTAAAGTATATGATCAGAAACTGCTTCTTGATAAAGGAGTTTCTGTGAAAGATATTTTTGCTCAAATGAACTTGTTAAATAAAAATGTTATTGCCGCAAAAACCAACAGTGGTACAAAATTAGATCTTTCGACAAATATTATCGATAATACAGAGCTTGAACCTGTGACGATTGATTCAAAGGACGGCGAGGAAGTGCTTCGCCATAGTGTTGCACATATCCTCGCCCAGGCAGTCATGCATCTTTTTCCCGGAGTTTATTTTGCAATAGGGCCTGCCATTGAAAATGGGTTCTATTATGATTTTGATCTTGACCATTCTTTTGTCCCCGAAGATCTCGTCAGCATATCAGAAGAGATGAATAAGATTGTAGAAGCTGATTATGTTTTTGAAAAAAAAGAAACAACTAAAGAAAAAGCAATTAAATATTTTAAAGAGCGAGGAGAAATTTATAAAGTAGAATTATTGGAGGAGCTACCTGGGGATACCGTTACTCTTTATACTCAAGGTGATTTTACGGATCTTTGCAGAGGCCCGCATCTCCCGTCAACAGGGTATGCGAAGTATTTTAAACTTCTTTCCGTTGCAGGTGCTTATTGGCGGGGTAGCGAAAAGAACAAAATGCTTCAAAGAATATACGGGACGGCATTTGCTACCAAGAAGGCGTTGAAAGAATACATAAGCTTCCTTGAAGAAGCTAAACAACGAGACCATAGAAAATTAGGAAAAGAACTTGACCTGTTTAGCATTAATGAAAATGTTGGCCCTGGACTTATTCTTTGGCATCCAAAAGGCGCTATGATACGGAAAATAGTGGAAGATTTTTGGCAAGACGAACATATAAAGAGGGGTTACGGGTTTGTTCGTTCTCCGCATATTGCAAGGGTAGAAATATGGCAAACATCAGGCCATTGGGATTTTTACAGGGAAAATATGTTTTCTCCAATTGAAGTTGATAAAGGTTCCTATATGATAAAGCCGATGAATTGTCCGTTTCATATTATGATATATAAGACAAAAACAAGAAGTTACAGAGATTTGCCTATTCGTTATGCGGAGCTTGGTACTGTGTACAGGTATGAGAAATCAGGTGTCTTGCACGGGCTTCTTAGGGTAAGGGGATTCACTCAGGATGATGCCCATCTTTTTGTAATGCCGGATCAACTGGAAGATGAAATTATTAATGTGCTTGATTTTACTAAATTTATGATTGAGTCATTTGGATTTACAAAATATAATATTTACCTTTCAACGCGTCCCGAGAAGTATGTGGGGACTCTTGATAAATGGGAGCTTGCAACAGAAGCGTTGAAAAAGGCAGTGGAAAAGCTTGGCCTTGCGTATAAAGTTGATCCAGGGGAAGGTGTGTTCTATGGGCCAAAGATTGACGTAAAGCTTGTTGATGCACTGGGAAGAGAATGGCAAGGACCTACTGTTCAGGTCGATTTTAATTTACCTGAACGATTTGATGTAAGTTATATTGGGCCTGATGGCAAAGAGCATCAGCCTATTGTGTTACATAGAGTTGTTTTGGGCTCTATAGAGCGGTTTTTCGGTACTTTAATTGAGCATTACGCTGGCGCATTTCCTGTTTGGCTTGCTCCTGTTCAGATAAAGATTGTTACTATTTCAGATGCTCACAGTGACTATGCAAAAAAAGTTTACAATGTTTTAGTTGATAGAAAGATTAGGGTCGAATTGGATAACAGGAATGAAAAAATGAATGCAAAGATTCGAGACGCCGAGAAGGAAAAGGTGCCATACATTCTTGTTATTGGCGATAAAGAGGCGAAGAGTGAGTCTGTTTCAGTGAGGAGAAGGAAAAAAGGAAATCTTGGCGCAGTAAAACTTGAAGAGTTTATCGAAAGAATTGAACAAGAGATAAAGGAAAAAACTATTGATTAATTTTTTATATACTATATAATGATTTTGCAAAAGAGTTTATACTCTTACCTTAAACGGCTCGAGGCTTGTGAGAAGGTTTTAACGAAATTAAATTATTATTTTATATGGGCGGTCTCGTGTGCTGCCCATAATTTTTTTGTGGAGGTGATGGGATTAAAGAACGAAATGTAATTGCGAATGAAAGAATTAGATGGAAAGAAGTAAGGCTTATTGATGAAGATGGTAGCCAAATGGGTATTGTAAGTTCACGTGAGGCTTTAGAGATTGCGGAGAAGCGCGGTTATGACCTTATAGCTATTTCTCCTAATGCGAAACCACCTGTATGCAAGCTGGCGGATCTGGGTAAATTTATTTATCAGAAGAATAAGCAGCTGAAAGAAGCGAAGAAAAAACAGACTAAAGTTGAAGTCAAACAGATGCGTTATAGGTTGAAGATAGATAAGCATGACCTTGATACAAAAAATCGAAAAGTTCGAAAGTTTTTAGAAAATGGAAATAGATTGAAGCTTGAGATTTGGTTCAGAGGAAGAGAAATGGCTTATACAGATAAGGGTTTTGTACTTGCACATAAAATTATCGATGCGCTTTCAGATATCGGGTATTTAGTTCATGAGCCAAAACTTGCCGGAAGAAATCTTATATTTTATATGGAACCTACCAAGGAAACTTTGAAGAAAATAAAAGAAAGGAGAGATAAAGATGGCCAAAAAGATGAAGACAACGAAATCGGCAGCGAAAAGGTTTAAAATTACTGGTAGTGGGAAAATAGTGTCTTATGGTGCTGGTCATAGTCACCACCTTGAAAAGAAGGGCATGAAAAGAAAGAAAAGACAGTTGCAAAAAAGAGAGGTTCTTAAAAAAGATTTAAAAAATATTCAACCTTTAGTTCCGTATTTAAAGTGAAAGGAGAGTGATTGGCTATGAGAGTAAAAGCAGGTTCCGTAACCAGGAAGAGACATAAAAAGATTTTAAAATTAGCAGAAGGGTATAGAGGTGCTTCTTCTAAACGATATAGAAGAGCAAATGAGGCTGTTCTTCATGCAATGAAAAATGCATATGTGCACAGAAGAGAAAGAAAAAGAGAGTTTAGAAGCTTATGGATTATAAGGATTAATGCGCTTTCAAGGGAGTACGGCTTGAGCTATAGTAAACTGATGGATGGTTTAAAAAAAGCTGGCGTAGAGATAGATCGAAAGATGCTTGCAGACCTTGCGGTTAACGATCAGGAAGCATTCGAAGTTTTAGTGAATCAAGCTAAAGAAACATTGGAAAAAGCTGTTAAACATTAAATAGTTTAAATAGTTTTGTAGAAAAAAGGAGGAACATATGTTCCTCCTTTTTTAATTTATATACTCAGGTTTCTCTTTTTTATTGCAGTGAGCGTTACAACTGCGATAATTGTATCCAATGCTCCTTTTATAAGGTTAAACGGAAGGTTTACTTTAAATAAGTAGCTTATTAGAGCTGGGCGAGTAATGCCGGGGAGAAACAAGGGGACTGCCCATAAATTTACGGGGATCATTACGAGAGCCATTACTACTGTTCCTGCAGTAAAGCCTAACAACAATCTTTTTAAATTTATTGTTCTCTTAACGATACTGCCTAGCACAATTGCAAAGCTGCCGAGTGCGATAAAATTAACAGTTGACCCAAGCAGTCCACCACTGCCACCACCCGATGCAAGGAATAAAAGATTTTTTATAAATGCAATAGCAACGCCATACCATGGACCGAGATATACCGCACCAATGAGGAGAGGAATGTCACCTAAATCGGTTTTAAGAAATGGAGCTGCAGGAATGAGTGGGAATTCCGTGAAACGCATCAATACAAAGCTTAATGCTGCAAGGATGCCTGCAAGGATAACACTACGAAGTTTAGTTCGTTTCATTTTTTCCTCCTTCCATCCAGACTTTACTGTCGGCTCTGGTTTTTCACCAGATCTGTCCATTAGCGGACTCGTGGGCTTCAGGATTTAATCCTTTTACCACCGATTAGGAATCATCATTTTTTAATGACTCACCTTACCCTGGAGGTTAATTTATATTATATAAAATTGAAAAAAATATGCAAATAGTTATACTGATTATCGTTATGGATGATAGATTAATTTGGGTAGCACTTAATCTTTTGCGGGGGAATAAACATGGTGAAAAGCTAATAACCATTGCTCTTAATCAATATAAAAATGGATCCGGGATAACTGTGCCACTATCTTCAAAAGTTTATAGTGATGCTGAAAAAGAGATTAAAAACGCAGAGAAAGAAGACATCGAAGTACTAACTATTAATTCCCAAAAATATCCCAAAAGACTAGGAGATATCAAAGACCCCCCTATTGTGCTTTATATGAGGGGAGATATTATCGATGACGATGAAAATGCTATTAGTATTGTCGGCTCAAGGAAGTGCAGCTCATATGGGCGAATGATTGCTGAGGCTTTCTCTAATGAAATTGCATCAGCGGGTATAACCGTTGTTAGTGGGCTTGCAGAGGGCATAGATACCCTCTCACACAGGGGCGCGCTTGCAGCTTCTGGGAGAACTATTGCTGTATTGGGCTCGGGGATAGATTGCATTTATCCATCTTCCAATAAAAGCTTAGCTAAAAAGATTATTAAAAGTGGCGCACTGCTCTCAGAATTTCCTCTTGGTACAGCGCCGCATAAGTATAACTTTCCTTTTAGAAATCGAATTATAAGTGGTTTATCGATTGCCACTCTTGTTGTTGAAGCTGCTGAGCACAGCGGGTCTCTTATTACCGCTCGTCTTGCAGCGGAGCAGGGAAGAGATGTGTTTGCTATCCCTGGCGATATCACAAGCGATAAAAGTAGAGGGGCTAATCGACTAATACAGGACGGGGTGGTTCCCGTAACATGCGTTGCGGATATCCTGGAATATATCGGTTATAAAATAGAGATAGACACAAAAAAGAAAAAGAGATTATCCGATGAAGAAAATTTAATTCTTGATGTTTTAAATAATGACGCTAAAACTGTAGAATCTATTGCTTACGAAACAGCTATTTCTCCTAGCAGACTCGCTTCTATCCTTACCCATATGGAAATTAAGCAGCTTATTAAAAGGACAGCTGGGCGATTCAGAAAATCGCTATGAAAATAAATGTTATTGGCGGAGGGCTTGCAGGGAGCGAAGCAGCTTTGCAAATTGCTAAACGAGGCGTAGAAGTTGATCTCTATGAAATGCGTCCCGAAAAATTAACAGAGGCCCATAAAACAGATTTTTTTGCGGAAATTGTCTGTAGCAATTCATTTGGCTCAATGGAACTAAAGAACCCACGAGGATTGTTAAAGGAAGAAGCATTTTCTCTTGGTTCTGTTCTTTTACAGGTGGCTTTGAGAAATAAAGTGCCAGCAGGCAAAGCCCTTGCGGTAGACAGAGAACGGTTTTCAAAGGAAGTTACTTCACTTATTTCTAGTAGCAGGTATATTAATGTTATAAGGAAAGAAGCGAACAAGATACCCGATGGAATTACAGTTATAGCGACAGGGCCGCTTACCTCTGCTTCTTTTCTTAAAACCCTCGGCGAGGCGCTGGAAACTGAAAATCTTTATTTTTATGATGCGATTTCTCCAATTGTGACGGCTGAATCTCTTGATATGAGCAGATTATTTTTTGCCGGACGATATGGCAAAGGTTCTGATTATCTTAATGCTCCTTTGACAAAGGAAGAGTATGAAATTTTTTATAATGCTCTTGTCAATGCAGAGCAACACTTGCCCCATAATTTTGAGCGTGGACATTTTTTTGATGCGTGTTTGCCTGTCGAAGAAATTGCAAAGAGAGGCAAGGATTCATTGCGTTTCGGGCCGCTAAGGCCTGTTGGCTTCGACAAAAAATATTTTGCAGTGGTTCAGCTCAGAAAAGAAAACATTGAAGGGAGTCTTTATGAACTTGTAGGCTTTCAAACATCTCTTCGATATGGAGAGCAAGAGCGTGTATTACGGCTGATACCGGGTTTTCGCAACGCTGAGTTTATACGCTTTGGGTCTATCCATAAAAATGCGTACATAAAAAGTTCGGCACTCCTTAAAGATACTTTACAGCTCAAAAAAAATCCTCTTGTTTTGATAGCAGGGCAGCTGTCAGGCGTTGAAGGATATGTTGAATCTATTGCTACAGGTTTGCTTTCTGGTATCAATGCTATAAGAATTGCCTTAAAGAAAGATCCCATATCTATACCACGGAATACACTTCTCGGTTCTTTAATTCACTTTATCGTGGACAATCCGTTGGACACACCACAGCCAATGAGGGCAAATTTTGGTTTAATTCCGGAAGGATTTCTTAAAATAAATAAATCTGTGCGCCGTGAAAAATTTATCGAAGAAAGCAAGAGGCAGATTGAATCTTTAAAAGATAGCTTATGAAGACAGAAGATAAAGTAAAAAAACTTTATGATCTGTTTTCCCCGTGTTACCTGTGCCCTTTAAATTGCGGCGTGAAACGAAAAGAAGGAGAAACAGGTTCGTGCAGTGCCGGAAACAGATTAAAGATTTCTTCTTACACTATTTACAAAGGCGAAGAGCCCCCTCTTGTTGGCAATGTAGGTGCCGGTGCCATTTTTTTTAGTTATTGTAATTTAAAGTGTGTATATTGCCAGAATTATAATTTTAGCCAGCTTTTTTCTGGCAGAGAAATTTCTATAGGAGACCTTGTAAACATTATGCTGGAATTGCAAAATAAAGGGGCTGCCAATATAAATCTCATCACTGCGACGCATTTTTTCCCGCAGATTGCCGAAGCGCTTTCTATTGCGAAGAGTAAAGGTTTAACACTCCCTATCGTTTATAATACGAGTGGATATGAATCAGTGGAAGTCCTGCAGCTTTTACATGGGTTCATTGATATTTATCTCGCTGACTTCAGATATGGCACAAATGCTTCAGGTGAAAGATATTCCAAAGTACCTAATTATGTTGAGATTACCAAAGCCGCTGTAAAAGAGATGTACAATCAGGTGGGGAATCTCGTAGTGAATGACAACGGTATTGCTAAGAAAGGGCTTATTGTAAGGCATCTTCTTTTTCCTGGCGGTATTGAGGAGTTGCGAGTCGTTGTTGATTTTGTGGTAAACAGTTTATCGAAAGATGTTTATTTTAGTTTAATGAGCCAGTATGTGCCTGTTTACCGCGCGAAAGAGTATCCTGAAATAAACAGAAAAATAACCAGAGAAGAGTTTCTTTTGGCTACAAGAGTTGTACGCGAAGCGGGCATTACAAACGGGTGGATTCAGTACGGATAACTTGTATGGCGAAAAGAG
>JAYELD010000151.1 GCA_034717215.1 Caldisericota bacterium | reverse complement strand
ACTATCAATGGACTATTCTCTATTCAGAATAACGACCAGGTAGTAGAAAATATGGCATTTAAGGGAAGTAACGTTGTATGTATAGTAGAATTAAATGAAACTATTCTTGCAATAGAATGGGTACCTCACTATAGCATCAGCGAAGGCACTTCTATCAACACTGAATTGAAAAAAAGTGAAGATGGACTGATATTTACTAAAATACATGAATTTAGTAACATAGTGGTAGATGCGATTGTTCCTGCGGATGATGGAGTCTATCTTACGGCCTCTAGCTCCGGTATCTATTATTCTGGGGACTTAATCAATTGGAGTGTGCCGGTAGGTTTCAGTAGTTTGCCAGATGTCCTCTCTTTTATAATTGATCCAAATAATAAAAAGGTGATGTTTATCGGGTCAGAAAATTCTATTTTAAAAAGCACGGATACCGGAAAAACAGTTAATTCCCTGAAAGAAGGTTTTAATATTGATACTCTTCTGTTTAATTGCGTTTTATGCAGTGGTGATATTGTTTTAACTGGTACAAACTATGGCGTAATGAAAAAAAATGAAAAAGGACAATTTTTTGTTGTAGGACTTTCAGACGAAAATATAAATTGCCTTATAGAATTTAATTCAAAAATATACGTGGGAAGCAATAATGATGTTTTTGTCCAAATAAATAATGAGTGGAAGCCATTAGGCATCAACAAACACATATATGCATTGGCAAAATCGGATAAATCACTTTTCGTAGGGAGCAGTAGTGGAGTATACCGAGTGGATAATGTTGGTTTTGTGAGAGTGGGAGAAGGGCAGGTGCAAGGAAATATATTCAGTTTATATGTTTCCGGTGAAAAAATATTTGCCGGGACAGATTTTTCGGAAGACGGTGGGTTGTTCGTTTCAGGAGATACCGGGGAAACCTGGGAAAAAATACCAGGTACGCCCGGTACAGATATCACTTCGATTTTTTCTGACCAGCAGGAGCTATTTATCGGTACCTGGGTATTAGGTTTGCTCTATTCTGAAGACGGTGGGCTTGTGTGGGAAGAAAAAAATAATGACTTAGGAAATCTCAATATTACCGGTATAAAATATAATTTTAGTAGCGGTATAATGTATTGTACTACCTCATTTGGCATATACTTCTCTTCCAACAAAGGTGAGGAGTGGAAGCCTCTTGGAAGCGTTCTTTCTTCATCAAGAATTCTTGATCTATCTATTTGTAGCGATACCATAATTGTTGCTTCCTGGGATGGTTTGTTCCAATGGAAAAAAAATGTGTTCTCAGCGGAATGTGAAGAATTGTCTGTGTTTTTACACTGGGATGAATTTCCTGACACGGCAAAAGTAAGCGGATATGAAATCTACCGGAGTGCGCAGAATGACACAGAATGGGAACTTATCAAAGAGTTTGATGCTGGGAACAATAATTACTTAGACAATAATGTGCAAAATGGCGTAAATTACTACTATTTTGTGAAGAGCTTTGACGACAAAACTCCTCCAAACTATTTCGTTTCAAATATGATTAGTGTTGTTCCGCATATAGATACAGCTCCTCCAGAAATAACTGTTTCTTCTCCTTCAAATCACTCAACAATCGGCACTAATCTTGTTGTGTTAACTGGTACAGTAACAGACGAATCAGGCATAGATAAGGTAATAGTAAACGGCAGTGAAGTTTCTCTCTCTTCTAACGGTTCATTTAGTAAAACAATTAATCTTATAAAAGGAATAAATACAATAACAATAATTGCAACGGATAAAAAAGGTAATACCGCAACCAAAACAATCTCTGTAACATATACACCGTCTGCTCAGGAAACTATTATTACACTTCAACCGGACAATTCATATATGACCGTGAACAGTGTTTCCAAGGAGATAGACCCGGGCAGAGGCACAAAGCCCGTTATCATTCCTGAGTGGTCAAGAACGGTCGTTCCAATCAGAGCAATTGTTGAAGCACTTGGTGGAACAATCAGCTGGGAAAGTGAGACAAGAAAAGTCACGATTAATTTTGAAACCACAACGATAGAATTATGGATAGATAATCCAAGGGCAAGAGTAAACGGCACTATGGTATACATTGATTCAGATAACCATAATGTAAAACCAATTATTGTAAATGACAGGACAATGCTTCCCTTAAGGTTTGTCGCTGAATCTCTCGGCTGTATCGTTAGCTGGGACAACGACACAAGAACAATAACAATTGCGTACGGCGGATGATAAATTAAAAAGAAATAAATTTTTGAAAAGGGCAGATGTATACCTGCCCTTTTTTATGGTTAACTTCAAAAATATTATTCAAAAACTCCCCAAATAATTTGGAGATAATTAGAGTATAAGAGGAGATCTGCTGTTTTTATAGCAATAAGATTAGCACCAAAAATTTCCTGTTGTAATAAAATCTAACAACCTCTTGACAGGAATTTTTACATTGGTATAATATCTTTGGAAGGTGAATAGAATGGATAAAACAATTAACAAAAAACTTGCCAAAAGGGTCAAAATGTTGAGAGGAGAGACGGGGCTCAGTCAACAAGAGATTGCAAAGCTTTTGGGAATTTCTCGTTCTACCATATCACAAATAGAAAATGGGGAGAGAAAAATTACTGCAGAGGAGTTAAAAAAGCTCTCAGATATATTTAATGTTTCATCGGATGATATGCTCAATCAGGGGAAAAGCATTAAAGTGATTTTGGAAAAAGGAAAAAGCAAGAAAGAAGAAAAAGAAATTAGAATAAGTGTTCCTCAACAGAATATAGAAAAATTTAAAGAAGTGCTACTCTATATTTTAAACAAAGTTGGTGCAAAACCAAATATAGGGGAAACGGTGTTATATAAACTTCTCTACTTCATTGATTTTAACTTTTATGAAAAGTATGAAGAGCAATTAATTGGAGCAACATACATAAAAAACTGTCATGGGCCAACTCCTGTAGAGTTTTTAAAGATTGTCAGGTGCATGATAAAAAATAAGGAGATAGAAATTGTCAAGAGCAAATATTTTAATTATCCGCAGATAAAGTATCTTCCTTTGAGGCGTCCTGATCTTTCTAAGCTCAAAGCACATGAAAAAGAAGTAATTGATTGTGTTTTAGAGCGGTTTTCTGATATGAATGCTACGCAGATAAGTGAATATTCACATAACGATGTACCCTGGCTTGCAGCAGAAGATGGAAAATCAATTGAATATGAATCTGTATTTTACAGAACAGCGCCATATTCAGTGAGAGAATACAACGGTGAAGACATTTAAAAAAGTAACATGTTTACCAGAGTTTGAAAAAGATTTAAAAAAGCTTGCAAAAAGATTTAAAACAATTCAAGAAGACCTTGATAATCTCATTAAGTCTCAGGTTAAACTATATCATAAAATAGGTATTGATAATAGAGGTATCTTTCCAATATCTGATTTAGGCGTCCAATGTCCTCAAAAAATCTATAAGGTAAAAAAGTTTACATCCCGCTCCATAAAAGGGAAAGGTGTTCATACCGGGTTAAGACTTATTTATGCATACTATGAAGATAAAGACAGAGTTGAGCTTATTGAAATCTATTTCAAGGGAGATAAGGACAATGAGGACAAAGAGCGCATTAAACGATACTGCAAAGAGATAATGGAAAAATTAAAAAAGAAGTAGGTAATTGAGGAAAACTTAGGAGAAGACCCTGAAATAAAACTTGGCACGCATTACGGCAAGTCCTGCGAAAGCAGGTAAAGCAATCTCTGCCTTAACAACAAACAATTGTTTTAAAGAAATAATAAATGGAAAGAGAAATTTTACTATGTCACTGCTTCGTCATTATATTCCTCGCAGAGACAGAAGAGAATTACCCTGCGACTGCTCTTTTCCTTGGTATGCATTACGCCAAGTGAATCCTGTCTTCGTCATTACGTTTTTTTCTTTGTCATTCCGGACTCGATCCGGAATCTCGTTTTTTGCTTTTATCTTTTGTCTTTAAAGGAGTCCAGAGGGAATGTGTCCCCCGACTAAAGAGTATGCACTCCCTCAATTTTGAAGAAAACATTGATAAACGCTATGTTTTGGGGATGTTTCTACGAAATTAAGCCATTTTTTGGCACTTTTCTTAAATTGCACTTTTTCCAGGGGGTATTTTGAAAACGACTTTGGCTTAAATAAAGGGTTTCTTGATTATACCGTCTGCAAAAATACCCTTAAGAAACTCGCATTCCTTCGTGGAGCCCCTAAAAACACTGCAAAACGCAGGATTATTTAATAGCATTTCCGTGCGTTTTAAGAGCTATGACAGTAGTTTGAGAGATAAATCCCCCTTTTTTGTTAATCGTTCAATGTAGGGACTTCTAAGGGTATCTCCGTTGATATGCCACAAATGCAGTGTTTATCAGGCGTTCTTGTGTATTAAAAAGGTAGATATAGCGCGCTTTTCTGTTTTATTTAATTTTTTTGTGAGGAGAGTTCGCCGGTTGCTTTTCTATTATAACCTCAAAAGGTAGTTGTTCTTCTTCAGCCACTCCTGATGGTTTTTGTAATCAGGCATCAGCATTTTAACTTTGTCCCAAAATGCTTTTTTGTGGTTTTTCTCTTCAAGGTGGACAAGCTCGTGAATGATAACATAATCTATAACAGGTATCGGAGTCATAATGAGACGCCACGAAAAATTCAGATTTTTATTTGAAGAGCACGAGCCCCATCTTTTTTGTGCGCCGTTGATCTTCACCTTATTGTATTTAAAATTTTTTTTCTGAGCATGCCAGTCTACTCGTTCTACGATTTTCTCCCGGGACATTTTTTTGTACCAATCAATAAAAACTTCTCTTGTATTTGGTAGCGCTTCCTTTGAAAGATAAAAAG
>JAYELD010000150.1 GCA_034717215.1 Caldisericota bacterium | reverse complement strand
AGAATTATGATATTGTTTTGGTAAAAAGAAAGAACAATGAATTATCATATATAAAATCAAAGGATATGGAAAATTGTGAAAATATAAGCGAAATTATAAATACTATTCCCAAAAAAGAAAAAATTAACATTAACGCACAAATACCTGAAATTATTGATAAATTTAAAGAACTTCCTTATGTATTTGTCTATGATAAAGGTAGTTTTAAAGGTTTAATAACCTACGCTGATTTAAATAATTCTTCATTATATTCATATTTGTATATTTTTATATCTGATTTTGAAAAACTTTTGAGGAGTATTATCGAATTAAGATACAAAAAGGATGAATGGATAAAATATTTATCTGATGAAAGTCTGCAAAAAATTGGGGGTATTTTTGTTGCAAATAAAGCTAAGGGAATTGAACTTTCCCTATTGGAATGCACAACGATAACTCAGTTAAAAGAAGTTTTATGTAAAACAAAGTTATATAGTGAAATTAGTTGTTATAGCACAAAAAAAGATTACGAACGTAAGCTAAATAAAATATTAGATTGTAGAAATGCAATCATGCATAATAGAAATTTAATAAAAGACAAGGAAAAATATAACGATTTTTATGAATTCATTTATGATTTTTGCATTCAAAGAAAAGAGATTAATGATTATTATGAATTAAAGAAAAAAAATTAAGGTAATCATAAAAAATTAATATAGTTTTTTCTAGAATAAATTAGAATAAATAGGGAAGGTGCGCCAAGTCAATAATTTGCTAACTTTGATATCACCGGAGATATATTATGAAAATAAAAATAGTAACCTGGAATATGGCTTATTGGCAATATAAAGAATATTTTGAAGAAGCATGGGATTACTATCTCAAAGAAATTGACGCAGATATTATTCTTTTTCAAGAAGCTAAACCTTCAAGAGTCATTGAAAATGATGAGGAACATCTTGTCTGGAGTGAGATTGGCGGCAATCGTCCTTGGGGTTCAGGCATATATAGTAAAAAATACAAATTAACTAAGGAAATTATAAAAACAGAATTCAAAGGTGCTTTTTCAATTGCTAATACTAACATAGGGAATAAAAAATTAACTTTTATCTCATTGTATGGACTCATGGAAAGTAATGGTCCTACAAAAGGTTATTCCATAACAAATCTTCATAGAATGCTTTCAGATTTAACCTGTATATTTAACGGTCATCTAGACGGTAAAAGGAATATCGTTTTGGGTGGAGATTTAAATGCCAGCGTACAATTAGACCCAATACAAAAGAATGATTCTCATAAGATTTTTTTTAATAGGCTAGAAAATTTCAATTTGAATGATTGTTTTAAATTATCAAATAAAGAATATCCCGTTCAAACTCTCAGACACCAAAAAAGCAAAGTAAAATGGCAAAATGACTACTTTTTTGTTAGTAAATCGATCTCAAAAAAATTAATAAGCTGCGAAGTTGTAGATAATAACAAAGTTCGAAAATACAGTGATCATAACCCTGTAGTTATTATATTGGACTTGTAAGATATTAGGGGAAAGGTTACTCAATAATAGGAGGAAGTGTGGTGCTTGACAGAAGAGCTGTAAAGGAATTTTTGGATGAAGAACTTGGAGAAGTGGAAATACCCGATGATATTTTCAAAGAAACACTTGTAGAGACTTTCTGCAAGTATGTTGAAGATGACTATTATGAATGGCTGAAAGACAATTTCAAAACATTTTTTAATTACGGAAACCCCGATTGGCAGTGGATAAGAAAAAGGATTAAAAAGCATGAGGAGTGACAAGAAACGGTCCTTTAACAGAATGATAAAGGTTTATTATCGATACCCCTTTTATAAAATATAAATAGGAGGAAAAAGGGAATGAAAATTTTAAATAAATCATTTTTGAATTTATTTTTAATTACATTTATGTTGTTTTGCATAGTAGTCCTTAATACATTTTTTGTTTTCGCTTCAGAGACAATCAATGTAAAAGATTATATCAAAGGAAAATTTCCAGTAATATTTAATATTTATCTTTCTTCTCTCGGAGAGCTAGATGAGTACGAGAAAGAATTCATTGACTTATTGCAAAATTTACCGGGAGAAGAACAAAAGAATTATGCAAAAGAAGTATACGGTAATGGGTTTTCCAAGGATATACTGGAAAAAATAAAGAAGGGGAATATTGTTCAGGATACTGAAAGTGAAATTGGGAAAGAAGAAATTGAAGAATTTTCACCTGCACGGCTGGAAGAATCAATGAAAGATTATCAGATTAATTACCATCTTTCATTAAAAAAAGAAGATTATCCTGAGATTAAAGTTGAAGTAAAAAATAGTCCTTTTCAGATAAGTGAATTCAAATTTGGAGTATCCGGAGGTAATCTGGGGGCTATAGAGGATTTAAAAGATGTTTTTAAGAATATAGATATAAAATCAATAGATGGAAAGTCATTGAAATATAAATGGAGTGATGGCAGAACAATTGTAGTACAAAATGGAAAGAATTCAAATTTTACCATAAGATATTTTGTTGATGGGTTAAATTTTGGACGGTCTTCCGGTTTTTCCGGTATGGGAGAGCCTGATACTAAATTTGTTGTATTTAGGGCAAAAAGAATATTTTTTGTTGCTGGGGATGTATTTATTTTGCCGAATGCCGATTCTTTACCTTCTAAAATCACTGTTGATTTTTCATTGCCGGGAGACACACAGATATTTTCTTCCCTTCCTAAGGAAGATGGGAAATTTATTGCTGTGCCAGATTTATGGGGAAACATTGTATATGATTTTCAAAAAGAATATTTTACTGGTGGAGATGTTATTTTTTCTTTAACCCATGATACAGAATGGGGAGATAAATATATTTATATCTGGTTTGATAGAGACGTTGTTGCTGCAGCTTGGCTTCCTTCTTATGGGAATACACCATGGGAACAGGCGAAAGAATATATGGAAATGACTGAAAAATTTGCAAAATATTATCGGGAAGTAGTGATAGAGCCGTTACCTAAACATATTGTTCTTTTTACTAATGTCATACCTCAAGTAGGAACTAATATGGATTGGTTTCATTATATGCAAATATGGCCGAAATATTCAGACCCAGAGGTCTGTCATCATATTTTTCACCAATATAGTTTTTTTCTTTCACAAAGTAAGCTAACTTTACCTATGAGCCATTTTTTAAGTGAAGGGTTACCTACTTTTTTTGAGCAGACTATTCCATCAATTATTTATGGAGATGATCGTTATAAAGGAAAGTTATTTGAATTTTTTGCGTTGAATGAAAGAGGCAATAATTTTGGAATCAAAGATAATCAGTACCATATAAAATATAATATTGCAGCAATGAAAGTATTTTTGTTGGATAAATATATAAAAGAAGTGACTGGCAATAAGAAAAATTTGAATGATTTTGTTAAAGAACTTTGGGATTCGGTAAAAGAAAACCATAAACCCGAAGAGATGGAAGAGAAGCAAATTATAAGCGCTTTTAAAAAAGTGGTTGGTAAATCCAATAGTGGTTATTTATCAAAACTAATAAAAACAAAAAGTTTTAAAAGGGAAGATTTTACAGATCTCTTGCCTTGTTTTGGAGATTACGTTACTTGGATGGCAGATGAGTATTTTTGGGGAGATAAGCTGTTATTTTTAGTCTTTCTTGATATTGTTTCTGCCAAAGATAATGAATGGCCTCATTATGCCACATATCCTCACAATATATTAAGATATAGAAGAGATGCATTAATAGACTTTAAATATTATTTAGAAAATGTAAATAAGGAAAGATTTACTCAGAAAGACATAATCGATGCAATTTCTGTTGTGACCGGGAAAAATCATAAAGGTTTCTTTGAATTCTGGAAATCTTATGGGTTCGGGCTTGATCCTAATTCAATCTTGCTTTTAGATAGCTGGGATCCCGAAGAAAGAACAGAAAAAGAATTTGTATGCTCTCCATGGTGGTCAGCGGGAAGCTTAAAAACTGAAGACTATATTTCAGGACATACTCAAAAAGCGGAAGTAATTCTTGATAATCCAGATGATGATGGAAAAATAGTTGTAGAAGTTAGGCTTCAAAGTTTTGAAAAGTTTTCTTCTGAAGATGAAGCAGGAAATACAATAAAAGGGGAAAATGTTTCATTGTTATATACAAGTAAAGATAAATATAAGAATATATTTACTACCAGAGCATTTTTTAAAATAATATCTGATGAGACTAAATGCAAAAGTTTTTATTTTAATTTGAAATTACCTTCTTTTTCTTCTCATCCAAAGTTTTTAGCATATGATTTTCCATTAAGTAGTAAAACACAATTGGGAGAATTATACTGGCTTCATTCATTCGACCCAGAATAAAAAAATTAAAGGAAAAATGCTTAATAATTTTAGTTTGTAGGATTTAGTTAAAGGAATTAAATACAATTTGACAACAATCAAGATTAATCCCAATTCTAATCTTAATTTGTAATATTATCTTGGAGGTATTAAAGATGAGCAAATCAGTTAGTTTTCTTTATAAGCTCGCTCGTTTAGCAAATGATGTGGAAAAACTCTCCAGTGGTGATCCCAAAAAGATAGCCCGTAGAGCCAAGAATAAATACATAGGTAAAAAAATAATCAAAAAAGTCTGGAAATTCCCCTGGTAAATAAAAGATAAAAGGAGGCTTAATAATGAAAAAGGTTCTTTTGAAAGAGACTAAAATAGGAGAATTCTTAACTATAGGTGTAGAGATGGAGGAAGATGAAGTAGGTATTTTTATTGCTTCTGCTGATGTATCTGCCAGCTGTGCTTTTAAGTTCGATGAATGGGAGAAGTTCGTAGCCGGAATAAATAAAGCAGATAAAATATTTAAGAAAAGAGAATAGGGGTATTTATTCTTGACACTAGAGCAAGGTTGATGTCTGGTCTAAATACAATTTAGTCAATGATAGGAGGAAGTGTGGTGCTTGACAGA
>JAYELD010000149.1 GCA_034717215.1 Caldisericota bacterium | reverse complement strand
AAATTTGGGATTAGTGCTAAGAAGAACTGCAGAGAATACTGCAGATTGGAGACAAGTTTTTGATAGCGAAACCATTTTAGACATTAATTTTTTGTCTGCCCAATCTTATCTCTTCCCTCTTTATCGCTATCCTTCTTCTGACAAAAACCATCTCTTTGAAAAAACTCCCGAGCAAAATAAAAAAGTCCCCAACCTAAACCCTGAACTAATCAAGAAATTAATTGTAACCTATAACACAGAAATAACTCCCGAACAAATCTTTTACTACATCTATGCAGTTCTTTACTCAAACATCTACAGAGAAAAGTATGCTGAGTTCTTGAAAATTGATTTTCCAAAAGTACCTTTCACATACAATTATGATTGCTTTATAAAAATGGGTGCCTTAGGCAAGGAACTTGTTAAGCTTCACCTACTTTCATCAAAGAAACTAAGCAATCCTATATCAAAGTTCAGAGGGAAAGGCTCTGGTACAGTAGAAAAAGTGAAATACAACGAGCAAGAAAAGAGAATTTATATAAATAACGATAACTACTTTGATAATGTTGAAAAAGTTGTATGGGAATATCAAATTGGCGGATACCAGGTCTGTAATAAATGGTTGAAAGACAGGAAAGGCAGGGTTCTTTCCTTAGCAGAAACAGAGCAGTACTGTAAAATTGTAACCGCCATTGCCAGAACAATCGAACTCCAGCAAGCAATCGATAATCTTTATCAAGAAGCAGAGAAAGATGTGATAAAAAAATAGTGACAAAATAGATAAATAGGAATCGTATTCTAGATCAGGATACATTTTGTTATAGAGAGTTTAGGCTGTGGTGTTTACTGGGACCCAGACACAAGGACAATAACGATAACGTGCAGCAGGTAAATAGATAAAAGAAATAATTTTCAGAAGGGCAGGTGAGCGCCTCTGCCCTTCTTGTTTTAATAATATCATGGGACTGTTGTGTGGAAAACAGAGATTGCTTCGTCGCTACGCTCCTTGCAAAGACAGGGGGGACAAAAAGTGAGATTTTTCTGTCGCTACGCTCCATCAGAATGACAAAGAAAAGAGTAAATAAATTTGGAGATATTTTGTAGAACAAGTAAAATACAAAAGAACGGACTAAATATAAAAGTAGCGAACAATAAAAAACAAGTAAGATAGATATGTGGCGAAGGAGAAAAAAATAAATGTTCAAAAATATTAGCCGAAGGTTCGAGGTGCCCTGAAGATATTATGCCAAAAATAACTCCTTTTGAAAATTACTTCAATGAATACGAGGAATGGTTTGATAAAAACAAGTTTGTCTATTTAAGTGAACTCAAAGCTGTAAAACATTTTATACCCAAAAACCGGACAGGTATTGAAATTGGAGCGGGAAGTGGAAAATTTTCTGAACCATTAGGCATACAATATGGAGTTGAACCTTCTGATAAAATGGCAGAGATCGCTAAAAAGAGGGGTATTACAATTTATAAAGGTGTAGCAGAAAATATTCCTGTTGAGGATGCTCGTTTTGATTTTGCCTTAATGGTGACAGCTGTTTGTTTTGTGGATGATGTAGAAAAATCTTTCAAAGAAATTTATCGCATTTTGAAAAAAAACGGGACTATTATTGTTGCTTTTGTTGATAAACATAGTCCCATAGGTCAGATTTATTTAAAACATAAACATGAAAATAAATTTTATAAAGAGGCTACTTTCTTTTCGACAGATGAAATTTTATCCTATTTGAAGAACGCAAAGTTTGGAAACTTTGAGATTGTCCAAACTGTATTTGGGCAATTAAATGATATTAAAAAAGTCCAGTCTTTTCGTAAAGGGTATGGAACTGGCAGTTTTGTTGTGATTAGTGCTGCAAAACTATAGATTACAGATTAAATAAGGAGGGCAAAATGGCAATGATAGAGTTTAGTGTAGTCCCAATTGGAACAAAATCGGCTTCTGTGAGCCAATATGTGGCTCAAGCGATTAATATTGTGAAAAAATATGAAGGACAAATTAAATATGAATTAACTCCTATGGGAACAATTATTGAAGGTGATTTGGATTTAGGAATGGAAATTGTTATGAAAGTTCATAAAGCTTTATTTTCAGATGAAGTAAAAAGAGTTGTAACAAATATTAAAATTGATGATAGGAGAGATAAAGATTTAACATTGGCAGGAAAAGTGAAATCTGTGATGGAAAAAGTCAAATAAAAAAATAAATATAGATGGACAATGTGGAAAAAGCAGTATGGGAATATCAAATTGGCGGATATCAAGTTTGTACAAACGGTTAAAGGATAAGACATAAAAAATAGCGACAGAATAAATAACTTCAGGAGGGTTTTGAAAGGAGAAAAGAATAATGAAAATAATCATTGATGCAAAGGGAAGCAACTGGGTACCACATCCAACGGTAAAAAATGTTTTTATTAAAACTCTTGTTACGAAAAAAGAATTTGGTGATGAAAGTCCTACAATTTTTCTGGTAAAAGTTCCGAAGGGTGCTTTTGTTCCAAAGCATACTCACGCTGTGAGCGAAGACATTCTTTACATTCTCGCAGGGCGAGCAAAAATGTTTGTTGAAGGAGTAGGAGAGTTTAAGATTAGTGAAGGAATGTTGATACGAGTTCCCCGAGACACGGAACACTCAATGTTTGATGTTTCAGAGGATGTTTTAGTTTACGATATCTTTGCTCCTGCTACAATTTGAGATTTCTTTTTTTATGTCTTTGTAAAAATTTTATTATACTATTACCGTTAAGTAAAGCTTTGTAGCAAAAACAACAAATCTAAAGGAGGTGTATTTATGAAGTGGGTAACAAGAGAAAGAGTTCATGTAGATAGGGTTGCATGTCCATGGCTTATCAAAAGGTTTATTGATCCTGATGCGGAGTTTATTTTTGTTCCAAGGGATACGGATCCATCAACGATAAAGGAAGGAACTCCGTTTGATATGAAAGGGGTAAAGATGGGGCATCATGGTGATAAATGCTCATTTGATGCTTTTATGGAGAAGTATGACATTCAGGATTCTGCATTAAAAAAAGTTCAGTCAATTGTAAGTGAAGCAGATTCAGATGTGGTACATTCACCTCTTGCTGTTGCACTTGATGTTTTTGGCAGAGGGTACAGGTTGATATGCAAGGACGACTATGAAACCCTTGAAAAAGAATTTTATCTTTATGATGCACTATATGCTTATTTCAAAAAGCAGTTGGAGAGTGAAGCGAAGTAATTATGAGCAAGTGGCGCTCGTTTATTAATATTTCATTGGTGGATTTTTCTGCACGATTGAGTTATAACATTGCAAGGACGCCATTGTTGCCGCTTTTTGCGCTGTACCTGGGAGCTTCCCCGGCATTAATAGGTATAATAGTCGGGGCATCTACTGTAACAGGTATTTTCTTAAAAGCTCCCTCAGGTGCTTTATCCGATTATATTGGCAGAAAAAGAATGCTTCTTTTCGGTGCGTTTCTTTTTGCTATTATGCCGTTCAGTTATGTCTTTGTAACCGTGGCCTGGGCGCTTGTTATCGTAAGGGCCATTCACGGAATGGCTACCTCAATATACGGGCCTGTGGCAAATGCAGTTGTTGCTAATATTGCCGGTAAAGAAAAAGGAAAGTACCTGTCACTTTTTTCAGTGATAAAAATTGGGACTAATTCACTTGGAGGATTGATTGGTGGTTGGCTGTTATATTCTCTTTCTAAAGGACAGGAATATAATCTCAGCAATTTTCGCTATGCTTATTTATTTTGCGGAATTTTAGGGTTGATTGCGTTAGTAATAGCTTTCTTTTTACTTCCTAAAATAGAGCCATCTACTGAGCATAGAAGGATAAAAGATTCTTTTAGCAAAGTCTTTGACGGGCTAAAAGAAACGGCTAAGAATTTGAAAATATTAATGACTTCATCGATGGAATCATTTCAGAATATGACAATGGGCGCGGCAATGGCATTTTTGCCAATATTAGTCGTAAAAGAATATCATCTTTCTGTGCTTTATGCCGGAATTTTGTGGTCTGTTATAACGGGTACTTCTGTGGTGTTAAAACCTATTATGGGTTATCTTTCAGACAGAATGGAACGATGGAAACTTATTTCACTGGGTATGTTTCTTTGCGCTGTTTCATTTGTGGGTTTTACATTAACTTCTAATTTTTATGTGTTGATAGCAGTAGCGATATTTTTTGGTGCAGCGGAGGCAATTGTAACTACTTCTACCGTTGCTTATGTAGCAGAAGTAGCGTCGGATAAACGACTCGGAGCAAGTCTTGGTGTATTTGGAACTATCGCAGATACAGGGCAGGCTTTCGGTCCGATAATTATCGGGATTTTACTTACATATATAAGTTATTTTACCAGTTTTATGGTTATTTCATTATTTATAATTTTGTGGACAATTTTATATATTACTGTACAAATAAAGGAAAGAAAGGTAAAATTAAATTAGGCATTACGAAATATTACTGAAGTTAGAAGGTCAAGTGAGAAGCGAAAGGTTTTGTATGCATTGAAGTATTAGGGGGCGTTGTCTTGATATGAGAAACGAAATTATAATGCGAAGAGCGTTGCTAGGTGATGTTGAAGATTTTATCAGCCTCATTATACTTTCTGCTCCGTTATTTTTTAAAAAGCTGTACGGCAATAGATTCAAATCTATATTACAGTATTTGTTCTCGCAACAGTATAATCTATTTAGTTTCCGGCATGTCTATTTTGCGGAGAGTGGTGGCAAGAGAGCTGGAATGATTTTAGAATATGATTGGCGCTCAAAAAAACAGGAAGATTTGAGGACTGGCTTATTATTGCTAAAGTATATGGAGTTAAATTTCATTAAAAGACTCCCTCTTTTTTTAAAGGCCAGGGATGTAACCGGATGGGTCAATAGAGAGGAGCATTATATCAGCAACGTCGCTGTTTATCCGGAATATAGAGGAATGGGCATAGGAACAGATTTAATTACTAAGATCGAAATAGAGGCGAGAAGAAATGGAGCAAAAAAAATAGCGTTGGATG
>JAYELD010000148.1:19490-22875 GCA_034717215.1 Caldisericota bacterium | reverse complement strand
GGTGAAGATCCGCCATCTCTAACGCGATACAGAAGGATTCAACTGATGCGATACCTGTTCAGTAAAGGAGTTGAGTTTTTGCCGGAGTTTGACGAAACAGAAAATCTTATTTCAATGGATGTAGTGAGAAGTGTCACACTGGTGCCTGGCACCAGTGTGACACTATTGGGAGGAATAGTTGTCAGCGATATGGTTTTGACGTCGGGATGCACTGGATGTAACAGGCCTTACTACAATGAAAAGCCGCTTGGGCCGATGTTTAATTATCCGTTTCCGCCGAAGGAAGCGGTAGAAAAAATTGTCGGCGCATTTGTCGAGAGTGAAGAGGATATAGATAAGAACAAAGTGAAAATAAGGTTTAAGGTGTAAGGGAATAGCGCACAACATCCTCTCTCCGTCACTGCGCTCCGCGCAATGACCCGTTTTTTGTCTCTTTTAAAACAATTGTTTGTTGTTAAGGCTGAGATTGCCGCGCATTCCAAAGGAATGCTCGCAATGACAAGAAAAAAACGCAATGACGACAGGGAGGAAACAAATGAAGAGATTGCCGCAGTCGCCTAACGGCTTCTTCGCAAAGACGAATAAAAGATAAAAAGCGGGATTGCCGCGCATTCCAAAGGAATGCTCGCAATGACAAGAAAAAAACGCAACGACGACAGGGAGGAAACAAATGAAGAGATTGCCGTGTCGTGCTTATGCATTCACTTGACGTAATGCATGCAAAGGAACGAACGCAATGACAAAGGAACGAATGCAATGAAGAGGAAGTTAGTAGTGGCAGCAAAAAAGAGTATAATAAGATAGATAAAAGAAAAAGGAGTTATGGGTAAACAAAAGGGGTTTAAGAGGTTTACGTGGTTTACGGATAAAAACAGTGGTCTTGCGGGGAGATACAGGGATTTAATTCTTCTTGCCGAGATCGGGGCGTACCTGCACGATATAGGCAAGCTTTCCTCATTTTTTGTGTTGTCAAAGGCAAAAGGAAAAACGGTAAGGGATTTTCACGGGCAAATTTTGTTTGTGGATAACGATAGCATTCCGAGCAATGTAAGGGAGTTTCTTTTCTCGCCGCTCTCAAAAATTTTGAGCAAGGGAATTACACCCAATGCTTTCCCAAACATTGCACAAAACATCTCCTTGAACACCTTACATGGCACCGCGGCAAATACCATGACAAAAAACAACGCAGCAAACAGCGAGGCAAACAACAAGCTAAATGATGCAGCAATCACTGCAACAGAAAACATAGCAACCACTGCGACAAAAGGAACTGACCTTTCTATTTCTCTTTCACATTTTGTTTGTGCTCATCACGGATGCTCGCGCTGTCTTTCGCCTGCAGAGTGTTCCTTCAAGGGCACAATCCGAAAGCACCCACTGATTGCCCTTTTAAAAACAGTGGACCACCTTGACGCGTCAAACCCTGCTAATAGCGGCAAACAATCTGCAACTCACACGGTGAGGGATAATTTTTTTTATCCTGAGACCAAAATTGACATTTCAAAGCTCAACGCAGCAAGAGCATCGTTTTACAGTGATTTTGACGAATTTTTGAAAAAAGAAAAAAGCATAGAAAAAATCAACAAATTCGTAAAAAGAAAAAGCGAAAAATATTTTGTAAAAGCGCTTTCCGAAACAAGGCAGTACGGGAACGATATAACGCTACTGGACCATGTAAAAAGCGTTTCCGCATATTTTAAGATGTATCTTTTTAATTATCTTGTTAGAAACAGGCCGTTGCCTAATTCGTTTTTTGACGCAAATTTCAGGATAATGAGTGTAGCGAGTGTTTCGCGCGAGATTGAGCAGTTCATTTCGTTTGACATCGCTTTTTCCAATTTGATACTAAGAAGCGACAATTTTTCCTATTTTCTTGTGCCTTGCATAAGGGAGAACAGCGCATTTTTTAAATATATTAAGCATAAGGTAAGGAAGAAGTTTGGTGCTTGGTGTATGCTGCACAAGATGAATAATTTTTCTCCACTGTTCACCGATTCTATTCACGGCGTGCCACTTAAAGACATAGAGGAAAAATTCTACCGGCTTGATATTAAGCGTCCTGCAGATATCAAAAATGATTACACGGAAAAGGATGCAATGAACGATATTAAAAAAGTCGTGTTTTTTGCATTGCTCAGAGAGAAAGAAAAGATATTTTTGAAGGCAAAGAGTATCGGTAAACACCTAAAAAATTTGGAAAAAGGAAGTATACACAGCAAGAAAAACCTTGCAAGACTCGATAGAAAGGAAAACGAACTGGAAAAACTGTTAAAACACCTTAATGCGGGAACGGATATAGAAACAATAAAGAAGCGTTACGGGTGGAGCAGCTCAAAAGACGCGGAAAGCGAAGTGTACGATTTTTTTAGTTTGGTGCTTTCGCCTATCCGCCCGCCTTCGCCTATAAGGATGAGCGAATATTTTTTGAAAAAGTACAGAAGGACACACTCTTTCAAAAAACTGTATGAAAGGTTTATCATAAAGCGACCCGTCGTGTTGGGGAGAATTCTTGCTCTTGCAAGAGTTTTAGGCGAGGTTGAAGAAACAAGATAAATTGCTACAATATATACAGAAGAGATATAAAAAAGGAAAATATTTTTTTGACGCAGTGTGAAAAACAAACAGTGTGGAAAGTAAATAGCGTAAAAAGAAAACAGTGCGGGAAAAAAGTAAAAAAGTTTGGCAGGAATTATTGGAGGCAAATGAAAATATAATGAAAAGATACATTGCTTTGATACTTGTTTTGATTTTTATCATAGCGGCTGTTCCTATGGTGCTGGCTGAAACGCAGTCCGAAAATGCCGGGGAAAAACTGAAAAAGATCGGTATAGTGCGGGGGTACAGCGACGGCGCGCTACACGAAAAAGCTTACATTACGCAAGGTGACTGCCTTGTTATTCTTTCCCGCGCTTTCAAGTATACGAGGAAGGTAAAACGTGGGAACATCGTGGCAATGTCCAACAAGCTGGACTTGTTTATTAACAAAGTGTATCACGCGTACCTCATTAGCAAAAATAAAATGCTTGACGCTTATTATTATCTTGTATCTGTATTTCCCGGCTACGAAGTGATAGAGGGAGTAGGGAAAGAGGATCCGATGTTTAAGGATTTTCTCTATCTGAAGAGGCATGGCTTTCAGTTCCCCGAAGAGTTTAACCTGGAAGCTTATGTTTCTCCTATTGAGATGTTGAGGTGGGAGATGCAGGTTTTTGGCATAGGTGAACAATATGAAAGAGTTGTCGGCGGCGATGCTTTGACAGAAGAAGAAACTGTTAAATTGCTTTCTATCCAGCATGGGCTGTTTCAGGACAGATATGCTGGTAAAAAAGCTCTCAACAGGGGCGATGCGTTCCTTATTGTTTTAAGTGCAGTGGAAGAAAAATAA
>JAYELD010000148.1:0-19390 GCA_034717215.1 Caldisericota bacterium | reverse complement strand
AGAAGAAGAAACTGTTAAATTGCTTTCTATCCAGCATGGGCTGTTTCAGGACAGATATGCTGGTAAAAAAGCTCTCAACAGGGGCGATGCGTTCCTTATTGTTTTAAGTGCAGTGGAAGAAAAATAATAGCATTTCTTTGTCGTTGCGCTCCGCGCAATGACCCGTTTTTTGTCTCTGCGAGGAATATAATGACGAAGCAGTCCCATAGTAAAATTCCTTTTTTGTTTATTATTTATAATGCAATAAAAGAGGGTAATGGAATGGATAAACAATTTTATGTGTATATTATGACTAATAAGTATGGCACTGTGTTTTACATAGGAGTAACAAATGATTTGAAAAGAAGGATTTACGAGCATAAAAACAAATTAGTAAAAGGATTTACAAAAAAATATAATATTAACAAGCTTGTGTATTATGAAGTGTTTGAGGATGCTTATAATGCAATCACACGAGAAAAACAACTAAAGGCTGGCTCTCGGAAAAATAAGCTGGATTTAATTAACAACATTAATAAAGAATGGAATGATTTATACGAAGAAATATAAAATAATGTTTTGTTGTTAAGGAGGAGATTGCTTTGTCGCTGTGCTCCGCGCAATGACGACAGGGAGGAAACAAAGGAGGAGATTGCCGCGCATTCCAAAGAAATGCTCACAATGACGGGAAAAAGCGCAATGACAACGCAATGACAAGAAAAAAACGCAATGACACTTTTTTTCGTCTCCGCGAGCGAGTGAAACGAGCGTGGCGATCTCAACAGTAAAGGGAAAAAAGAGGAGTGGAAAAGGATTTGTTGCAAGTTTTGGTAGCGGTAGGGAAAAATAGCAGGGGAAGTTTACACGGTGGGGTAAATTTTACACAAGAAAGAGGGCAGACATTACCCGAAAGTGTGGTTGGTTTTTTGCAAAAAGGCGAGCAGAAAATTTTTAAAAAAATATAAAAGCATCATATAAATACTGAGTTTCTTAAAATATAAACTCGCGCGCATTTACCGTTCTGGCACGAAATTTGCACTATATAGGTGGAAGGTTAAATTCCGTTTGTAATATATTTTGAGAAAAGAACCTTCCTGCGGAAAGAAAAATAGAAAGTACATTGAAAACTAAACGAGTAAAAGGAAATACGGAGATTGCCGCGTCAGTCGCAGGGTAATTCTCTTCTGTCTCTGCGAGGAATATAATGACGAAGCAGTCTCATAGTAAAATTCTTTCTTTGTCTCTTTTAAAACAATTGTTTGTTGTTAAAGAGGAGATTGCTTCACCTGCTTACGCAGGTTCGCAATGACGATAAGAAAAGAAGTAATTGCAATAACCATTTTTGGGGATACTTGCTTCAGGGTTTAAAGATTAACAGGGTGAGTCACCGGAGGATGCAGCGATGCACAACATGGACCTCTGCAAATGTTTTTAGGTTCTGGGGCAGTTAATTTCAATATAAAATATATGCTCTGAAAGAAA
The DNA here is from genome assembly GCA_034717215.1 of Caldisericota bacterium. NCBI lineage: Bacteria > Pseudomonadati > Caldisericota > Caldisericota bacterium. The sequence continues at coordinate 17,929 of JAYELD010000148.1, read as the reverse complement.
GAGCAAATGGAGGTGGTAAAGAAAGAGGAAAAAATAAAGCATTAAAGCATTGAAAAGGATGAAAAAGAATTAAAAAAAGATCTTGAAAAAGGTTTTTAAACGTTTAAAAATTTTACAAAATGAAAGGAGGAACTTTTAATGAAAAAGTTTCTAAGTATTTTTATCGCGGTATCGATGCTGATGTCATTTGCGGCAGTATTTGCAAATGCACCAACCGCAATGGCAGCAACAACAGAAATTTCTATAAATCCTGTTGCTGATCATGCAAAGAGCGTTGATGCTATTAGTAATCCAGAGTATTATTATAATGGCACACCAGGTGCTGTTACTCCTTTTGTGGATGATACCTATGTTTACAAGATGGGCGATGCGATCCACGGTACAGTGACATTTGATACCGTAAATGCAGGTGATGCTTATGTGATTGAATTACTTGCTTGGAATAATACTGCTTATAATGAACTTATTGACTCGGTGACTGCATATCAAGTGGATGGCACCCTGACTTACCCGTTTCAAATTGGAACAGGTAACGTCTCATACGACGGCCCTTATATGATTAAGGTTACAGAGAGTGGTGGCGATACTGAATCTGCAACATTAGCTGATCCTATCTTTATCCAGTACAATCTCACGTGGAAAGCAGATACAATTGAACCCTGTGCAGGGTTCAACACGATTGAAGGCTGGATTACAAGAGGTTCCGGCCAGACAGTCCTTGTTCCAGTAATAGTTGGTATTACCGATCCTAATGACGCTATTATTGCACACTACACAGTTGCAGCACTCTCTTCAGGATATTTTGCTCTCACATTTCCGGTGGATCCTGATACCCAGGTTGGAGATTTCAAAGTATTTATAAGGGATGCTTACCCAGACGGCCTTTATGCATCCATTTCAGATCCCGATATAACCACCGCAGGTGCATTAGTTCCAGACAACGACTGGATGATTTATGATATACTGAGCAATATTCCTGATATTACGATGGCTTTGAGCACCTACATCAGTCCTGTCCGTATCTACAAGAGCCAGAATGACCAGCCAGTTCTTCTTTACCTTGTTAACCAAGATGGAGATCCTGTAACTGGGGCAACGATCATAACAACAAATGTAATTGAAAATACGGGCATTATTGATTGGGTTGCGAACTTTGACTATGGTGTAGGAAGCTTAGTACTACCAACAACTGGATTCAGCGGTTTGTATTATCGATGTACTGTTGATGGAGGTACTGCGGCTGCTACAGAACCTACCTGGCCAACTACTGCAGGGTTAACTGTGGTTGATGGCGATATAACTTGGACAGCCATGTCTATTTTTGCCGAAATCTCTCCAGGATTCTACAGGGCTGAGATTGAAGTAGGAAATAGTGTTGATGTAAGATTCAGAGCAAAAAAGACGTGGTATCTTACTGAAACAAAATATTCTAACAATGTTATAATAAACACAGTTACCAAAACTGTATTCAATCCGTATGTTGATGTCACTGCACCAGATGCAGTAAGTCCTTACGGCGATGATACTCCTCCATGGGTTTTTGATTCTGTTGAGAGCGTTTACGATAAACTTCCTTGCACAATTGGAAACAGTTTTGAGATTAAAGTTGATTCATGGGATATGCCTGCTTCAATGGTTACGGACTGGTATGTTTATGATGCATCCTGGTCTATCAATGGACCAATTGAAGTAATTGACACTACTGGAAGTACTTTTTGTTATCAAGATCTTGGTGACAAATTGAAAGTTCTTATCACCCAGGCAGGTAAAATTTCTGTTACAGTTGATATGGTTGCATGGGAAAGAGCGAATACTAATTGTGATGATTGGGACGGAGACGATCTAGTTTCCAAAGACGTAATGTCAACCAATGCTTGTTGCCACGAATTCACTAAGACATTTGACATCTGTGAAGTTCCTTCCTGTACATATGGTGGGGTAACTCTTACAGGAGCAGATGTTATAGATGCTGCAACTGTTGAAGTGGGAAAGAAAGTTGATCAACTTTCAATCTCGATTGACCCAACAGGTGCACCTGTTGATTTAACCTGCTCATGTCCTAACTATATTGTTGCAATGTACATGACCGATGAAAACGGCGATCTTCTGGAAGATGCATTCACAGTTGATACCTGGAGCGGAGTTCCAGTAGATGGGTCGATGATATGGTATAATCCTCTTGGCGCTCTTGAACCAAACATTCCAGACCAGCCCTTACAGACATTCAAATCTACCGGTATCTATGATGAAAATCAGGTACTTGTAGATGATGGTCTTAAATTTGGAGACTGCCCGTTCAATCTCTACGGCATTACATTTAACTATCCAACAACATACACTCCTTGTGGATACAGCCTTGTCGTGAAGGTATTTGGTCTTGGCAGAAGTTATGATGCATGTGATAATATGACTATTACTTATCCAATGATTGCTGAAGATTTGTATCCTATTAATGTAACACCAACTAGTACAGCTCTTACTGCAACTTCTACAGTTCTCGAAGGTGAAGTTGACCCTGACGAAATGCTTGCAGGCGTACTCCCGATAATTGATATTACAGATCCAGGGTTCTCAGTTGACGCTGGAAGTCCTTACTGGAGTTCAGTTTCATGGAAGTTCTACTTTAATGATACTTTAATTGACTCACAAGCTTATTGCCATACCTGGGTACAATATGGTCTTTCTGTAACGCCTTCAACAACCGATACAGGTTATAGATTTGCTTTTAATTATCCTCTTGATGATGAAGGCACATTTAAGATCGTTGGTACATCCTATTACTATGATTGTACAGCGAAAGAAGTTGTTACAATTGAAATTCCAGTTTTAATGCCAGAATTTACAGTACAGATCGGCCTTTCTGATGGAACTATAATTGACAATGACGGTATTATCACCGAAGGACTTACAGAATACATCTATGTAGCTGCAACAGACCCAAGAGGAATTCACGACTTTACAACAGATACTAACTGGACTTTAGTCAGATATGCAGCAAAAAATGGTTGCAGATTCCCAACATCTGATGTTTGTTTTGGAGTTCCATCGGGTTGCACACAGCCCTCACCGATTGCAGTAACTGGCTTTGGCAATCCTAATACTACAGAAGATCCAGCATTTATGATTTTCTTTGAAGTTTATGACTGGACATGGCTCTATGTTGATACATTTACACTTGTTCCCGGAACTGCAGCAGTAGACCCGACCGAAGTACCGTTTACAATTCCCCCAACAACAACTCATGTTACTTTAAGTGTAAAAGATGCACACGGACATGGCGTGCCTAATGTAAGTGCGACTGCACTTACATCGGGAGTAGCTGGAAGTGGTTACTCTTCTATAGCACCCGCTGTAACAAATAATGATGGTGAGATGGATTGGGCATTTAATCCACTGCAGTCAGGAAAATATTCGGTAGGTCTTACATTTGCTGGTGGATTATGTTTAGAACTTCCGTGCGGATGGGGAATAGGAGAAGACTGGAATCTTCCTTACGTTCCTACTAGCGGAAATCTGGAAATCATCTCAGTGTACCAGGAACCTGTTCTTGACATCGAAGCACCTGTAGTTACTGCAGATGCGGGCGAAGTTGTCGAAGGAACGGTAAAAATTAGCGGTACAGTAGAAGACAATGTCGGTGTTGTATCACTTTACATCGGCGCGATGAAAGTTGACTTTGCACCAGATGGCGCATTCAGTGCTGTTTGCTCACTTGCCGAAGGCGAAAATGTAATTAAAGTAGTTGCATTTGACGCTGCAGGCAACAAAGGCGAAGTTGAGCTTACTGTTGAGTACTCAGTACCGACTGTGACTGTTGTTAAAGTCCAGATTGGTTCTGATATTATGACAGTTAACGGACAGATAGCACAGCTTGATGCAGTGGCAGAGATTAAAGAGGGCCACACCTATCTTCCTCTCAGAGCAATTGCTGAAGCACTTGGCGCAGAAGTTACATGGATTGCTGAGACCAAGGGTATTACTCTTGTACTTAACGACAACACCGTTGGACTTCAGATAGGTAATGTTTCTGCAGTAGTTAACGGGAATGTAGTAGCGATATTCCCGCCATACCTTAAACCGTACGGCGACGGAGAATTTGCCGCAACAATGGTCCCTGCTCGCTTAATTAGTGAAGGACTTGGCGCAGAAGTTGGATGGGATCCAGCACTTAGAATAGTTACTATTACTCTCGTTCAACCATAGTTAGTTCTTAATAAAGTATTATTAAGCCCCCGCTTCTGCGGGGGCTTTTTTAATTCCTCTTTGTCTCTGCGAGGAATATAATGACGAAGCAGTCTCATAGTAAAATTTCTTTTTTATTGTCACATTATTTATAATGCAATAAAAGAGGATAACGGAATGGATAAACAATTTTATGTGTATATAATGACTAATAAGTATGGCACTGTGTTTTATGTAGGAGTAACAAATGATTTGAAAAGAAGAGCATATGAGCATAAAAACAAATTAGTAAAAGGATTTACAAAAAAATATAATATTAACAAGCTTGTGTATTATGAAGTGTTTGAGGATGCTTATAATGAAATCTCGAGAGAAAAACAACTAAAAGCCGGTTCCAGAAAGAAGAAAGTAGATTTAATCAACAGCACTAATAAAGAATGGAATGATTTATACGAAGAAATATAAAATAATGTTTTGTTGTTAAGGAGGAGATTGCTTTGTCGCTCCGCTCCGCGCAATGACAAGAAAAAGTGCAATGACTTCTCCTTTGTCTCTGCGAGGAATATAATGACGAAGCAGTCTCATAGTAAAATTCCTCTTTTTTATTTCTTTGAAAACAATTGTTTGTTGTTAAGGAGGGGATTGCTTCACCTGCTTACGCAGGTTCGCAATGACAAGAAAAAAGAGCGTAAAGACAAAAGCAATACAATAATGTGATAGGAAAAGAGTGCAATGACCCACTCAAAAAAGCAGCCGCAGTATTTGTATTTTATCAAAATTATTATATACTTATAGAAAAATTAAAACCTCAGGAGGTATATATAGCATGAAAAAGATTTTAATTTATTTGCTTTCATTTGTTTTTCTTTTTACCATATTTTCGACGGTTTCCTCCCAACCTGTTTCTGCTAATGTTACGATTAATGAAGTTACGATAACGCCGCTTACCGAAAATACACAGGCAGAGTATAAAATTGAAATGCGCGTGGGAGTTGCGATAAACACTAATGATGCTGGTGAGCATAACATTTATGTGCAGTTCCCGTCTGAATATGATTTGCCTGCTACGATAAATCCCAATTATGTTACCATTAGTGATGGGGGTTTATTTTCTTCGCATCCATCCGTCATTTTAGTTGGCGTTAATAATACTATCAAGTTGACTCTTACAGACAGCATTTTGGTTACACAAAAAGTTTTTATAACTTTTTCTTCTTCTGCAGGTATTGTAAACCCTGTTTACGGTGTGTACAGTATAAAAATATGGACTACTGCTGAACCTACTCCTGTTACTTCTGAATCTTTTCTTATTGTAATAAGCGGAGGTGGCGGAAATCCTGTTGCTGGATTGATTGTCTATGTTTCACCAATGGATTCAGGGGAAATAGCAGATTATTCAATAGTGTTCAACGTCTCTAGTGACGGAGCACTTATTGGCGGTGTTGATTATGTGGATGTTTATTTCCCTACAGGGACAGTATTTCCTTCAAATCCTGACCCGTCAAAAGTGCTTTTGAGATATCTTAATTGTGATGCTATTGAAATAAACGGCTTAAGGGTAAGAGTGTATGTACCGGATTTGGGTTTTGTTCCACCAGGTGGATCATGTACTGTAGAGTTTTTGAAAACATTTGGTATTAAGAATCCTGAGCAACCTGGCAACTATAATCTTCAAGTTTTGACAAGTAAGGATACAGGACTTGCAATTTCTAATCCTTACCACATTACGGGAACGATTATTTCAAATGTAACAGCAACTGTTGCACCTCCTTCGCAGTCAACTATGGCTGAATACAAAGTAGTTTTTAGTACCTCTGCAACCGGTAATCTAACTGCAAATTCTAGTAAAATTAATATTGTATTTCCTGACGAAGTGACGCTTCCTACATTGGTAATCCCAGGTGCAATTACTGTAAATGATAATGCTTGTGTTAATGTAACAATTTCTGGCAATAAACTTATTATTACAACTCCTGTAAATACATCTGCAAATTCGCAGATTACCGTAATTATTGCTCCCGGTTTTGGAATTAAAAATCCGGGGGCAGCAGGGATATACAGTATTTCTATCTATACTTCATCGGATGCTACTCGTGTAAGCACAAATTTTACTATAACTACTTCTCAGATAGGGCAACCAACTGTTCAGATTTCTTCGGCAAGCGCGGGACAGGTCTCTGTCTATACAATTTCGTTTACTACTGGAGAAAGCGGAGCATTTGTCGCTGGAGTTGACAAGATAAATATTATTTTTCCCGTGGGGACTACAGTGCCTCAAGTAATTCAAAAATATGACGTGACGGTGAATGGTGTTACTGCAACATATGTAACAGTTAGCGTGAGAACAGTTACGATTACTGTACCGATAAATATTCCTGCAAATTCTATAATTACCGTGGTAATTTTTGAAAATGCAGGCATTGTAAATCCTGCAGCGGCTGCTTCTTATGTATTGAATGTAAATACTACTAAAGAAACTTATTCGGTTGCTTCGACTGCTTATGTAATTTATATTACGCCTGCGACACAATTAACTGCGATACCAGCGAGCCCTGACGGGCTTAACGGGTATTATAAAACGCAGCCGACAGTGACACTTACTACCTCAAGTATTGCTGATCCAAACCCGTTTATATATTTCTACTTTGACAATAACAGTCCTGCAGTGTATAGCGGGCAGACAATTACTGTGCCGGAAGGGTTTCATACTTTATTTTATTATGCTGTTGACCATCAAGGAAGGCAGGAAGGAATTAAATCCAGACAGTTTATGGTTGACATTGTGCCTCCCCAGCTTGTTATTACGTCCCCTGCGGATAATGCAACTTTAAGCAGTAAAGATGTCGTGGTGTCCGGGGCTGTAGAAATTGGTACCACCGTAAAAGTTGACGGGCTGCCTGTTTCTGTTGATGCAGCAGGGCATTTTAGCACAATAATAACAATAAGTGGAAGCAGCGCTGTTATGACAATTGTCGCAACGGATTTTGCAGGAAACAGTACCCAAAAAGTACTACACGTTTCTCTTGATACAACACCGCCTACGCTGACTGTGATAAGCCCCGTTTCTTTCCAGGAGTTTCACAAATTGCCAGTTATAGTGAGAGGAACAACCGAGCCGGGCGCGACTGTGACCGTGAATGGTAATGAAGCAACAGTTGATGCAAATGGCGGATTTTTGTACGGGCTTTACGAAATCAGCGAAGGCGAAGCATCGATTATTCAAGTGATTGCAAAAGATGCGGCAGGCAATGCTGCTACAAAAAATATTAACATTAAGTATATAAAAACGACGATTATAAAACTTCAGGTAAAAAATGTAGTTGCGATGATTAATGCTGATACTGTTTCGCTGGATGCCCCGCCGATTATCAAAAATGGGAGGACAATGGTGCCTGTCCGTTTTATTTCAGAAGCACTTGGCGCGGAGATTACGTGGGATCCTGTTTTCCAGATTATTGACATCGAGCTTGGAAATGATACGATAAGATTGCAAATAGGGAAGAACTTCGCCTCGGTGAATGATAAAAAAATTGCGATAAATACAGCCCCTATTATTGATAACGGTAGGACAATGGTTCCTGTCCGTTTTATTTCGGAAGCACTTGGAGCGGAAGTCGTCTGGGATGACGCGACGAAGACCATTACGATTATTTATCCAAAACCATAAAGGGGATACTTGTATGAAATTTTTTAGAAGGTTTTATCTAATAATTTTAATATTTTTATTTGCTTTTTCGATATTTCCATTAAATTCTCATGCAATTACTGTTGCGCCTCCTTTTAATGTTGAGGTTGCTCCCAATAATGCAGGGTCTGTTGGCGAATATCGGATTTACGGAAGCTATTCCGAATATGACAAAGTGAAGACACTTAAAATTTATTTTAGGGCAGATACGGGTTTTAGAAGTCCGAGTGCTCCTTTTGAAAGCGTCCTTGTGAATAATATTCCAGTGCTTGGAGTCCAGTTTAAGAAAGCTGAAGGAGATTCCTCAATGGAGGCAATTCTCTCCCTTTCTCAATACATAAATACAGGTGACAAAGTAGAAATTTTATTTAAAAAAGAAGCAGGAATTGTGAATCCTACAATTCCTGCAGTGTGTTATAAAGTAAGGGTAGTTTTGGTAAATTATCTTGGAGTTGAAGTTGAAGTAGTTCTTTCATATACTTACAGAATTACTTCATCTGTAGTGCAAGGTGTAACTGTGATAGTAGATCCTGCTGTTAAGGGAATGGAAGCAGGGTATACGGTGAGTTTTGCAACAGGTATAAGGGGGACTTTAAGGAGCAATGAAGATATTAGGGTCAAATTTCCCGAAGGTACAATGTTTCCAAATTTTCTTCATAAAACATACATTCTGATTAACGGACAACAAGTTTCTGCTGTATATCGAGACACAGAAACCCCTTATGTAATTCGTGTTTTTGCTCCCATTGATATCCCTGCAAATTATCCAGTTACATTGGTTTTCGAGAAGGAATTTGGGATTTCCAATCCCATTCAGGCTGGACGTAAAACAATTATGGTTTCAACCAATGTTGAGCCCGATTGGGTAGAGTCAGTGCCTTTTAATATTGCATCCCCTATGGCGCAAAACCTCAACATAAGCCTTGGCTCGGATGTTATTACAATGGATTCATCCATACACATTGATTTTACCACATCTCCTATTGGATCCTTGATAAAAGGTAAAAGCATTTATATAAATTTTCCTGATGGTTTTACTCTTCGCGAATTAATTGATTCTTCTTTTGTTACAGTTAACGACAAAAGTGCCGATACGGAAGTGAATGGAGAACAAGTTATTATTCACGTACCGGAGAATATAGGAAACAATGCCAATGTAGTTATCGAGATATCCGATGAAGCTCACATTGCAAATCCGGTATCTTTCGGGGATTACGCGATAAAAATATACACGGATAGCGATTTTGGTATTGCAACTGCTGTCGTTTCCATAACCCAATCTTCTGTCAGAAATGTTGTGCTGAATGCCTTGTACTCGGGCACGGAAACGAAGAACGAGTTTAATATCACTTTTACAACAGGACTTGTGGGGGAGCTAACTAACGGAAACGACTGGGTAAAAATAAATTTTGGAGACGCTTTTGAACTCCCTGAAACTGCTAACGAAGGGGTAATATTTATTAACGATATTCCGGTAAATAATGTATCTATCGATGTTTACAGTGTTGTAGCAACTGTTCCACTTAATATCGAGCCAAACAGCGAGGTGAAAGTAAAGATACCTGTGGATTTTGGCATCAGAAATCCTGGTGAAATTGGCGATTATGTGTTGAAAGTATCTACTTCAAAAGAAACTGCTGAAATAGAGAGTAACATCCTGACCATTACGGTGCTTCCTGTTGTTGAATTTACTGTGACGCCTGCGAATCCTGACGGAGAAAACGGTATTTATAAAAGCAAGCCGAATGTCCATCTTTCGACGCCCAACGGCGGAGAAGTTCATTTTAAGATGGACGACGGTGAATTCCTTCTGTATGACGGGCAAGATATTGTTGTGCAGGAAGGAGAGCATAAGATTTTTGCCAAGGCAAAGGATGGAGCGGGAAACGAAGGCGATGTGCAGGAAAGAAATTTCATAGTTGACAACACGCCTCCTACTGTAAGCTTTGACCAGGGCAGTGGCAATATATATGTGAATGACACACATACAGTTTTGTCTGGAAAGGTTAGTGAACCCTGTGACCTGACTATTAACGGTATTGTTGTGATTGTTGAAAACGACCTTTCTTTTTCCCATGAGTTAGATGTAATGGACAAATTTCCCCTTGCTATATATGCGAGAGACATTGCCGGTAATTCTGTTTCTATAATGAGGACCGTATACCTGGATGAGGAACTACCCGTTATAACAACGCTTTTCCCTGATAAAGAACAGTACAGTACAACGGAAGAGACGGTTAATATCCGGTTGAAGTTAAATGAAGAAGGGACCGTTGTACTTAACGGCAAAGCGATGGATTTTGATGGGAGCATTTTTAGTATGACAGTTAATTTGTATAATGGTGAAAACAATTTTTATATTACAGCGGCAGACCTTGCCGGGAATAAGATAACGAAGAATATCACGATAAGCCGTGTCAATGAAATAGTTATAACGCTTCAAATAGGGAGTGACATTGCGTATGTTGGCTCTGAGATGAAAACACTGGATACTGCTCCTATTATTCAAAATGGGAGGACGCTTGTTCCGCTGCGCTTTATTTCGGAAGCACTTGGTGCCGTTGTGGATTGGAATGGCGATTTAAAGGTTATTACAATTACGCATAAGACACACACGATACAGCTGCAAATTGGGTCTTCCATTGCTCTGATTGATAGTAGCGATGTGAAAACGCTGGACGCTCCGCCTATTATTCAAAACGGAAGGACGCTTGTCCCGCTGCGCTTTATTATGGAAACGTTCGGTGCAACTGTTGACTGGGAGAACGAAACAAAAACGATAACAATCACTTACACGCCTTAAATAAAAATTTAATTTAAAAAACTGTGGCAGGGGTTTTTTGAATTCCTGCCATTTTTTTACTTGCATCTTGCAATTTTATTTTTTTGAATGAGGTGGTATAATTAAAATTGAATTTCATTTTTGAAAGGAGGAAAGATGAAGAAAAAAATCATTGTTTTGTTTGTAGTACTTTCTCTTGTTCTTGCTGTCGGATTTGTTCCCAAAACCGTTTCGGCTTCAGCTCCCCCAACTTCTGCTAAACTGTCAAAAGAATTTACATCTAATGAATTAGAAACCCCAAACACTATCAAAGTTATTGTAGAACTGTGGAACACTCCTGTTGTTCCTTACCAGATTGCAAGTCAAGGGCAGCCATTTCTTTTAAGCAGTATCAGTGGGCGTAACGCGCTTTCTTATGCTGAGAAATTGATGTTGGCTCAGCAGGACGTGTTTGATGAAATGAAGAAAATTTGTTCAGATGCGGAGCTTATTTACAGCTACCAGTACACGTACAACGGATTTTCTGCAAAGGTGAGAGGCGAGGATATTGGAAAACTTGCGGAAATAAAAGGAATCAAGAAAATTTTCCCAACTGATACGTACTATGTGGAGAGAAGTGTTGCAACATCTCTTATTGGTGCGACTGATATGTGGGAAATGACTGATGAAAAAGGGAACCCCGTTGATGGTACCGGTATGCTTATCGGCATCATTGATACGGGCATTGATTACAACCATCCTGACCTCGGCGGTGGTTTTGGGCCCGGGTATAAGGTGATTGGCGGGTATGATTTTGGCGATGACGATACTGACCCTATGGATGTTCAAGGGCACGGTACTCACGTTGCAGGCATTGCGGCAGGCGACGGTGAGGTAAAAGGTGTTGCGCCTAGTGCAAACCTTATGGGGTATAAAATTGTTCCCGGCGGGAACAATTCTGCATCTACCGAAGCAATCATTGCCGCAGTAGAGCAGGCGGTAAAAGACAAATGTGATGCCGTGAACCTTTCGTTCGGCTCTGGCAAACTTGGAACAGCAGACCCTGAAGATCCTGAAAATAAGGCGTTTGATAATGCGGCAGACAGCGGAGTGCTTGCTGCTATTTCTGCGGGAAACCAGGGGGCAAGGTCAAAATCTACCCCGTATCCATTGGGATCTCCTGCTGGAGCACAAAAAGTCATTGCAGTTGCCGCATCTGATGATGCGCACCATCCTTCTATATTTGTTGCTGCTCCTTCGACTTATGAAAAAACCATTATGGGCGATTACGCTGATGTATCACCCCAATTCCCTACTGTCGAAGAGTATGAAGTTGTGGTTTGTGGTTTTGGTTCAAAAGCTGATGTGTACGGGCTGGACTTGACGGGGAAGATAGCTCTTATCAGCCGCGGCCCTATTGGCCCAAATGCACTTTATTTCAGGGATAAAGTACTTAACGCAAAAGTGGCTGGTGCTGTCGGCGTTATTTTGTACAATAATCTTCCCGGTATTGTTTCGCCTGCACTTGTGGTGAATCCGGAAGATGCAGATAAAGAGTTTCTGCCGACGATTTTTATCACGGAAGTCGACGGATTGTACTTGAAGAGCTTAATTAATAAAGGATTAAAGATAAAATTTGGAGAGACAGATTCCTTGGGGACTGCGGCGGATTTCACTTCTATGGGTCCTACTTCTGATTTTTATTTCAAGCCGGAAGTTTCAGCGCCCGGTGTTGGTATTAACTCTTCTGTGCCTGACGGGAGATATGCAAGCTGGCAGGGTACTTCTATGGCAGCACCGTTTGTTGCTGGCGCAATTTGCCTTGTCAAGCAGATGCATCCTTCCTGGAACTCCGAGCAGATTAAATCTGCACTAATGAATACTGCAACGCTTCTTAAAAATCCTGAAACTGGAAGGGTTATCACATGGACTTTGCAGGGAGCAGGGCGTATAAACATTCCAGCTGCAGCAACAACTACTGCAATTGTTGAACCTTATGATTTGCTTGCCAAAGTGGCTAATATTAAACCGGTAACGTTCACCGTACAAAACCTTTCGGAAAGTGCCGAAACATTTTCAGTTTCCTCGGAACTTACATCTGTTTTAACCGAAGGGCTTACCGCAGCAGTCAGCAAAACATCGCTAACTGTTGCTGTAGGAAAAACGGCGACATTCAACGTGACATTTACTGTGGATCAGACAAAGCTTTCAAATGGCTCACATGAAGGGGTTATTTATGTTGAATCTGAGAATACGAAATTGCACGTGCCTTTTGTTTTGTGGAATGGCGATGTGGAAATACCGGAGACATTAACCAATGTTTCCACCTCTACCGATACTATTACTCCTAATGTAAGCACAATGGATTTTAACTTTACTCTCGGCACCGGTTCTATTATTCCACCGCCTGAACCGAAGGATAGAGCGACAAATGCAAATATTATAGACGAAATGCAGATAAGGATATTTGATATGGATGATAACCTTCTCGGACTAATATATAATAAAGCGCTGCTTCTTGTCGGTGACTATACATATTCGTGGGACGGCAGAGATATATCCGGGAGTTACTTCCTTGATGAAGGTACGTACAAATGGGAGGTGGCTGCTGTTGAGTCAAACGGCAATGTGCAGGATCCTATCATTGAAGATGCAGCTGTTGTAAATGGCGAATTCATGGTGGTAAATGCTCCCGACACGATGGTGACAATAGGTGTTGAAAAAGACAGCATTGTGCAGGGGGATACTGTTGCAGCTAACGTGAATATTGCTGTTTCTGATAAACTTTCAAGCGTTAGCACCGTTGTAACATTTGATGCTACAAAATTGAGTATTGATCCCGATAGCGTCACGGAAGGAGAGTTCTTCAGTGGTTCAGGAGAGACAGTGTTTGATTACCGTTTGGACAACTTTACCGGAGAGCTTTTTATAACGATATCGATGGAAGAAGGCACTGCGAAAGCCGGTGAAGGGACGCTTATCTCGTTTAACTTGATAGGGAAAGGTGTTGGAACGTCTAAACTCGGTTTTAAGGAAGCACTGCTGAGCGGTACTGAGGGAGAAATTCTTTCCCTATTTGTTCCAACGGTTCTTACTGTTACGGAAGCTCCAAACCCATGGGATTTGAACCGTGATAATACGGTTGATAATAAAGATATCGAGCTGTTTACGAAGAGTTTCGGAAACGAAACTGGTGATCCAGATTACAACCCACAGGCGGACTTTAACGGCGACAGTGTCGTTAACGGGAAAGATTTGATAATTTTTGCTATGCATTTCGGCGAGATTTATCCATAAGGGGGTAATGTGATGAAAAAGATAGTAATATTCGCAATTATTTTATCCTTTGTTTTGTCTACGTTTGCTTTTACCCCGATGACTGCAAAGGCAGGAGTGAAAGAGGTGTATCAGGTCGGAGTGATCGGCGTTATGCCGCAAGAATACGTTGGGGCAATGACACTTGAGCTTGCAAACACTTATGAAGATGATTTTAAGAGTAACTATTCTTATCCGATGCAGGGTATGACATTTACAGAAAACGGGGAGCTTGTCATCTGCGATACATCATATGGAAGAGTGCATGTGTTTGATGAGAATTTTGTAAACCAGTTTACATTTGGCGAACTTGGCAAAGGGCCAGGAATGTTGCAGTATCCTGTTGATGTAGCTGTGGATGCCGATGGTAATTTTTATGTAGCGGATTTCTTCAACAATTACTGGGCAAAGTTTGACAAAGATGGGAACTGGATTTTGAATGCAGGGACAGAGGGCAGCGACGACGGCGAATTCAACGGCCCGTCCGGCATTGCAGTGGATGGCAGCGGCAACGTTTATGTGTCTGACCAGCTGAACCACAGGATAGAGGTGTTTAGCACTGACGGTAACTTTAAAAAAGTTATTGCAAGCGGAACGCTTTCTAACCCCGGTGGTATGTGTATCAACGGGAATGACATACTTGTTGTCGATATGAATAAATGCGTTGTGCATAAGCTGGACGGCAGTGGAAACGATATTTTGTCGTTTGGTGGCAAAGGTGGAAGCGACGGGGAGTTTGTGTATCCCTTTGATGTTGCAATTGACGCCAGCGGTAATATCTATGTCGTGGACAGAGGATTAGGAAGTCCGATGCATCCTGTTATAGAAAAGTTTGATTCAAAAGGCGAATTTATAATGAACTTTGGCAGCAGGGCTACTAAATATCCACAGCCCAACGGTTCTTTCTTTACTCCTGCCGGTGTTGCAGTGAATGCGGCTGGCAGTGTGTTTGCGTATGATGCTGGCTATTTTCACAATCCTGGCAATCCGTTTGGTTATCCTAGTGGGACAAGGCTCACGGAGTTTGCGGCGGATGGAAGTTATGTGCAAAGAATGGATTTTGATATAAAGGCTGAAGGGCGACTGATGAACCCTATTGGTGCAGCAGTTGATTCAAAAGGAAATATCTGGGTGACAAGCTGGGGCAATTTTTCAGATGCAGGTGAAGTCATTGTCTTTAAGGAAGATGGTACATTAATTAAGAAGATAGAGGGAATAAGCGCAACAGAACCTTTCAGGGCAATGGGCGGCATTATTACTGATGGAGTTGGCTTTGTGTATGTCGGTACGCAGCACTATATAGCAAAATTTGATGAAAACTGGAATTTTGTTACTAAGATTGGCGAAGGAAAAGTAACCGATGTAGCCCAGATGGCATTTGATAGCAAAGGCAATATATGGTGTGCGAGCAACGGCACGCAGACAATTGCCGGATTTAAACCAAACGGCACATTCATCAGTCAATTTACTACCGCGCATGCACCAACAGGGTTTGCCATTGACGGAAGCGGAAATTTTTACTTTACTACGACTGATGATAATAAAGTTTATAAGTATGACAGCAACGGAACGCTTAAGAAGTCGTTCAGTGGAGCAGGAAGAGGTGAAGGAAGACTCTGGATTCCGTACGGTGCTGCTGTAAGCGAAAGCGGGGAGATTCTTGTAGCCGATACTGAAAACGGGCGTATTCAGGCATTTGATAGTGACGGCAATTTCCTTTGGCGGACGGATAGATTCCTGTATGAACCTGTTAATATGAACTTTGGGCCTGACGGAAAACTGTATGTTGCGGATTGTTTTCATAATGTGGTAAGGGTTTTAAGCTTTACTGCGCCAGAGCCGAAGAGTTATGATTACAGAATTGTTTCTTCCGTGGGAAAACCTATGATCTATGCAGACGATAGCAAAACATTTAATATCATCGTGGAGAATCGCGGAACTGACGATGATGATTATGCTTTTTCCATTGATTCTTCACTTCCTTCCGGGTGGAGTATCTCTGAATTCCCTGAAAGTGGTAGTTTGCTTTCCGGGAAGAGGCTGATTATCCCGATTACTGTATCCGTGTCTTCTACCGCAAAACCGGATGATACAGGATATTTTACCATAACAGCTGTTTCGCAGGGTGATACGACACTTGTGAAAAAACTTATAGTCACTGTAACAGTGCCAGAAAAACCACCTGTGTCTGTGAAAATGGTCGGTGAAATGATTTCGATAAAGGAGAGCACAGCAATTCCTGTAATGGTTGGAGCTGTTGAAAATCTTTACGGTGTTTCTATCGTTTTGGGGTACGACCCCAATCTTATGACTGTAGAAAAAGTTGTGCAAGGGACTTTGCTTGGTGATGAGGTGCTCTTTATAGAAAATCACTCAAAACCAGGTATTATTACTATTGGATATACGCTTTTAGGTAGCGTAACCGGAAAAACAGGCCTGGGAGAGGTTGCCAAAGTGTACTTTAAAGGGACTGCCGAGGGAAAAACAACAATTCAAATTACTGAAGTGGTGCTCAAAGATGCAAAAGGCAAGGACATACCTGTTGAGGCAAATAATTTGAATGTTGAGGTTGTAAATCCTGTACCACCGTCTCTTACTGTGAATATCCCTGCCGGCGAAACAGTTGACAGCTCTTATTACTATTTTTCTGGTAAGACTGACCCTGGCGCAACGGTTACTGTAAACGGCAAAGCTGTTACAGTTAAAGATGACGGCAGCTTTACCGGGAGCTTGTATCTTAAAGACGGATTGAATATAATTACTGTTGTTGCAACGAATAAATATGACCTTTCTAAAACGGTTGCAAAGAATGTAACACTTCAGACTTCTACTGTGATTACCCTTCAACCGGACAACCCAATAATGAGTGTAAATGGGGTAACTCAGGAAATTGATCCGGGTAGAGGCACAAAGCCTCTGATCATTTCCGCATGGAGTAGAACTGTTGTTCCAATTAGGGCAATTGTTGAAGCTTTGGGCGGAACGATCGGCTGGGAAGGTGCTACAAGGAAGGTAACGATAAACCTCAAAGGAACGGTAATAAACTTATGGATTGACAATCCAAAAGCAACAGTGAACGGGACAGAAGTGTGGATAGATGAAGGCAATCATAATGTGAAGCCGATTATAGTGAACTCGAGAACAATGCTTCCACTCCGTTTTGTTGCAGAAGCTCTTGGTGCGAAGGTTGATTGGGAAGGTACAACAAAAACAATTACAATTACTTATCCTAAACCATAGGTTTTTTGAAAGGGAGGGGAGATCTCCCCTCCCCCTTTTATACCATGAATTTATTTCAGTGTCTCTATTAATTCAAAAACGAGATTCACTTGGCGTAATGCATGCCAAGGAAAAGAGCAGTCGCTCCGCTCCCTCCAGAATGACCTGCTATTTTGTCACCCTTGAGCGTTTTTTGCGAAGGGTCTCTTAGTTTAAGGAGGAGATTGCTTTGTCGCTGCGCTCCGCGCAATGACTTCTTTTTTGTCTCTGCGAGGAATATAATGACGAAGCAGTCCCATAGTAAAATTTCTTTTTGTCTCTTTTAAAACAATTGTTTGTTGTTAAGGAGGAGATTGCTTTGTCGCTGCGCTCCACGCAATGACGACAGGGAGAAAACAAAGGAGGAGATTACGTCACACTGGTGCCAAGCACCAGTGTGACGTAAAGCAACAACAAAGAAAAGAGTTTGAAAACGAAAAAATAATTTTTAAAATTGCAATAAATTTGGTATATTATAAAAAATATTCTATTAATTTTGATTTTTTTTAATTTGCTATTGACTATAAAAAAATATGAGGTATATTTTTAATAGTATTGGATTAAAATTCAAGAGGAGGGTATTAATGGACCTTGAGAGGCACAAAATAAGAACAAAGAAGAAAAATATTCGCAAAAGAGGTGGTTTTTCCCTGATAATTATGCCCCATTACCAAGGAAAAATGAAAGTAATCAAAATTACCTCAAAGCAAATTTACACAAGTTTAGTT
>JAYELD010000147.1 GCA_034717215.1 Caldisericota bacterium | reverse complement strand
TTCTTTTGTTTTAGATATTTTAAAAGAGAAGAAAATTTTATTAATAGGGGATGAAAATGGACTATAAAGATACAGTAAAAATAATGCTAGATCATGGTCTGATTAAAAAACAAAAAGTAGATTTTTCTCACATTGAAGCACTTTTACTTCGGGCTCAGAAAGATATAGTTTCTGCCAAAGCTAACTTAAAAATTGATGAAGAGGTTACTTATAATTATGCATATTTGGCAATGTTAAGATGTGGCAGGTCAATAGTATTTATGAAAGGATATCGATCAGTCGATGGCCAACAGCATAAAACAATTATAGAATTATCCGGAGACGTTCTGGGAGAAAAATTTAAGAATATTATTAAAAAATTCGATCATATGCGGCGGAAACGAAATCAATTTACTTATGACCCTTTTCTTCCTGTTTCCAAAATTGAAGCAGAAAATGCTTTGAAAACAGCAGAGGAATTTGTAAAAATAGTGTTAAAATTAGTTCAAAAAGAAAATCCTCAACTAAGGTTTAATTTCAATAAATAGAAAATTAAAAATAGTAAGGCGGTTTTTCTTCTCTTTTAATTTTTTAAAATTAACGGCAACAACAGCAGGGAAAAAATTACACCCCAATGTTGTTGCTGTTCTATTTGTTACTGTTCTTACTTGTTGCTGTTAGTGTGGAATAATTCCACTAGGGGGTGTGGAGAATTTCCACCCCATCATACGGAGATTGATGAAGAATTGGAGGAAAATAATATTATTTTAAAATAAGAAGGGTTTTTTAAATCTTTTGTCGTATTAATATTAAGGTGTAGAAAAATTGAAAAAGACTAATTCTTTTAACTGTTGTTGGTGATTCAATAAGGTAAATATATATTCTTGAAATATGACAAGCGAAACGTCCCCTTGTCTTTTCTTGTTATTATACGAGGAGGTAAGTTATGAGAATTGAACATGTTGCAATCTGGACAGGGGATCTAGAGCGTTTAAAAAGATTCTATACTAAATATTTTAACTGTATAGCAGGGAATAAATATCGTAATGAGTTAAATGATTTTGAGTCATATTTTCTATCTTTTGATAATGGTGCTCGTCTTGAAATAATGAAAATGCCATCAATACCTAGCAATTTAAATGATTCCAAGATACAATATGAAGGAATTATTCACCTTGCCATATCAGTTGGTAGTAAAGAAAAGGTGGTTGAAATTACTGAAAAGCTACGATCTGATGAATATACAATTGTAAGCGAACCGCAAACCACAGGCGATGGGTATTTTGAAAGCTGTGTGCTTGATTCAGATGGAAATCGAGTAGAAATAACAGTTTAAAGGGGGTGAGATTCTAACGGGGCGGTTGTTCTCCGTTCCTATTTGTTTCCCCTAAAGGCCCTTATTTACAAGGCTTTCAGACCCCCTTCAGGACTGCCCTTTTAACGCACGTAGAGTGCCTTTAAATGCGTCTCAATTTTCGAGAAATCGGCAATTTACTACCCTGTTTTTAGGGTATTTTTGCCTCCCATAAATCATGAAACCCTTATAAATTAATAAATTAGGGACAGACACCTATTTATTTAAAACTTATGTTATACCTGTCCCCCCATGTGTTGTTCCCGCGCAGGCGGGAATCTATACCTTTCTTTTTTGTCTAAAAACCAAAAACTAATAACTTTTTCTTTCAAAAAGAAGGATTTTGTAAGCCTTTTATCGTATTAGTATTAAGATGTAGAAAAATTGAAAAAGACTAATTCTTTTAACCGCTGGTGGCGATTCAATAAGTTAAATATATATTCTTGAAGTGTGACAAAGGACCGTCCCCTGACACGTAAACCCGCGGACTGTTATGCGGCCCATCGCTCAATTTGGGCGTTAATGCTATAAATTAAGGAGGTAAAATGAAAATACTGGTTCTCTATTTTTCCAAGAGTGGAAACACAAGAAGATTGGCTGAGGCTGTAGTTGAAGGTGTTAATGCGATTACAGGGGCGGAAGCTGTATTAAAAAAGACAGATCAGGTTACAAGAGATGATTTTCTGGAAGCAAGCGCGATCATAGCCGGTTCTCCTGTATATTTCGGGACAATGGCTGCTCAATTAAAACAAGTATTTGATGACTTTGTCGGTATTAGAAAGAAGATGGAGGATAAAGTCGGGGCAGTGTTCACAACATCAGGAGATGTTACTGGAGGAAAAGAAACTACCATGTTTTCCATCATTCAGGCTCTTATGATTTATGGTATGATCATTATTGGTGATCCCATGGCTGCAACTGGACATTACGGGGTTTCATGTGTGGGCAAGCCGGATGAAAAAACTATGGAACAGGGCAGGCTTCTTGGAAAAAGAGTGGCCGAGCTTGCCCTTAAAGTTGTAAAATAGCGAGAATTTTAAAACTAGATTGCAACATCTGAAAAAGCCAAAGGTTCTTTTGGAAGTAAAAATATTTGGCCTCGGTAAATCGATTGGCGTGCATTATACTATAGTGAGCAGAGTGATTAAAAAAACCGAGCGGGAAGATGAAAAGTGATATTGCAAGACTTGACCCCTTAATATTCTTCAAAATTCACATAATAATTCAGATATTACCATAATCGAAGGAGGCTATTTTGAAAAGAGTACCCGAAAAAGACGTGGAACAGTTCTGGAAGAAAAAGGAAGAGGATATTGGAGAGAAAATTAAAGGGAGGAGTATGGCCCAGTTCATCGGTGGCTATCAGAACTTTTCCGGACCGATCTTGGGAATTTTATTCTATACCGAGAGCGCTTTTTATTTTCAGACTTTTCCCCAGCGAAACTTGCTTTTTTCTTTTATGAGAGCTGAGCAGCCGGAACGCGAAGAGAACCAGTTAAATTTTCGCATTCTCTGGTCCAAAGTAGAGAAGATTGATCTTCCTCCCAGAAAACATCCTTTTCTGGCACTTTTATCTCCTGCAGATTATCGGATTTTCATTGACTATCAGAGCAACGGGCAAAAAATGACCCTAACACTGACCATACACTGTCTGGAGGATTGTAGCAGGTTAATCGATTTTTATAAAGCTCACAAAACAAAAAAGGAATGGTAAATTATCTATCAGATGATTGTAATAGCACAATAATAAGGGTTTTGGCTATTCCTGTAGTTTGAATTTATTGCCCATCTAAAACCCTTTGTTTTCAAGGCTTTCAGACCCCCTTCAGGAATGCCCTTTTAACGCACGTAGAGTGCCTTTAAACGCGTCCCAATTTTCGAAAAATTGACAATTTACTACCCTGTTTTTGGGCTATTTTTGCCTCCCCGAAATCCTGTAACCCTTATAAATAGCCACTTTTAGAATTTAAAAGAGTAAAATTTTAGTCGAAAAAGTGCCGTTTTTGAGGGGTAAAGTATAGGTCAAGGCAAAATTTGCTCATACAAGCAAAATCTGGCAATATTCGCTAAAACTCTTATTATATAAGGCTTTCAAGAGGCCATTTTTCCACAATTCTTACACATTTTCCCCATTTGTAGGTAAATATCGTAAGTTTTAACCCCTTTGCCTTATTTTCCTGGAATATTTGTTAAAGTAATAATATATTACATAAATTTGTAATAATAAATAACATATGTTATAGTATATATGGTTATATGATTTTAAAGGAACGAGGTGTAATAAAATGCCTACATTATATAAGAATCTAGGTTTTAAAGTTAAAAAATTAAGAGAGAAAATAGATATATCACAGTCCAGTTTGGCTGAAGCATTAGGTGTAGATCGGGTGACCATTTCAAAAATTGAAAACGGAGAAAGAAAAATATATGTAGAGGAAATAAAAAAGCTTTCTGAGTATTTTAATATTTCTTCAGATGTATTGCTTGATTTAAAAGAAGACATAGAAGTAATCATTGAAAAAAATACAACTAAGCAGAAACCAAAAAAGGAAATACGAATAAGTGTTCCCCAAAAAAATCTGCAGAAATTCAAAGAAGTATTACTTTATATACTAAATAAAATTGGGTCAAAACCAAATATAGGAGAATCGGTATTGTACAAATTGCTTTACTTTATTGATTTTGATTTTTATGAAAAATACGAAGAACAACTCATTGGAGCAACTTATATAAAAAATCATTATGGTCCTACTCCCAAGGAATTTATAAAAATAGTTAAAGAGATGGAAAGCAAAGACCTGATTAAAGTGAAAGACAGCTATTTTAAACATCCTCAGACTAAATATTTATCTAAAAGAGAACCAGATTTGACTTTGTTAAAAGCTCATGAAGTAAAAATGATTGATAGCGTATTAGATAGATTATCTGATATGAATGCCACTGAAATAAGTAATTATTCCCATAAAGATGTACCATGGTTAACAACGGAAAATGGAGAAATAATAGATTATGAATCTGTATTCTACCGCACAAAACCCTATTCGGTGAGGACCTATATTGAAGAAGATATTTAATGAAGTCTTAATGCTTCCTGATTTCATGAAAGATTTTAAAAAGCTAAGGAAAAATTATCCTACCCTAAAACAGGATTTAGAAGTATTTGTAAATAACCAGCTTAAATTATCCCATAAATTAAATATTGAAAATAGCGGAATTGTTCAAATTTCAGGACTTTCCATATCGAATCCCAAAATCTACAAAGCCAGAAAATTTGCCTGTAAATCTTTAAAAGGAAGGGGCTCTTACAGTGGAATAAGGATTGTTTATGCGTATTTTGAAGATGATGACCGAATAGAGTTAGTCGAAATATATTTTAAGGGAGATAAAGAAAAGGAAGACCGAAAAAGAATTTTAAAATACTATTCAGATGAAAAATAAAAAATTCAAGCAATATAAAAGTGATTTAACAATAAATCTCTTTGGTTTTTACTAAAGTGTTTTTATTGCTTAAAGCTTTTTTTAAAAAAAGAAGGATTTTTTAAAGCCTTTGTCGTATAAGTATTAAGATGTATAAAAATTGAAAAAGACTAATTCTTTGAACCGCTGGTGGCGATTCATAAGGTAAATATATGTTCTTGAAGTATGACAAACGAAACATCCCCTTGACATTAAGAAAGACCATATGCATGACCAATTTATTTTAAATCAAAGTGTAAACACTACTCGAAATTAGTACATACAATATTTAAAAAAATTACAATGTGTCAAATGCAAAAACCTATCA
>JAYELD010000146.1 GCA_034717215.1 Caldisericota bacterium | reverse complement strand
AGTTTTTCTTTAAATTCCACAAAGAAACTTTCGCCAGTTTTCAAGATAAGTTCAAAATCTTTCTCATCCATCTTATAACTCCTCTTTCAACAACTCCTGAATCTCACCAGTGGCCTCTTTAATATCTTTTTCAATCTCTTCTAAAGGCCTTGGCGGTTTATATTCATAGAAATATTTTGTAAAGTTAATCTCATAACCAATTTTATCCTTTTTTCTTTCCATCCAGGCATCAGAGTAATATGGCTTAACCTCTCTCTCAAAATACTCCTCGATATCCTGCTTTAATGGAATTTTTTCAGAATCCCTTAAATTTGAATCTGGCGACTTATTGCCTTTTTTATCCAAAACATAATCCGCAGTATCATCATGTTTGGATAATGCTAAAATAATGTTTTTGATAAAATTAGGCGACAGGTCAAAGTATTTCAAAACATTTTTGACTTTCACCTCAAACTCATCCCAGTTTTTATACAAATGATCTTCAATTGTCTTTAGAGCATTAATTATCTCTTCCTGTTTTTTCTTTCCTTCTTCCTTTTCTTCCAGCTTCAATTCAGGGTCCTTTTTCTTACTTTCTGCCAGTTTTGCAAATGCATTAACAGAATAAAGATTCTCCAGCCGCTCTTCAGTAACCTGATAATTTAATTGCATTGGCCTTTCAACGATGACTTTGGTATAGCCGAATTCTTTATTATCAAAAATCTTACTGTATTTACTCTCTTCAAATTTATCATATAATTCAACAATTTTATCGATATTCTCTTTTGTTAGATTATTCCTTTTATTTCCCAAGCTTTTACGCATTTTTTTAAAGAAAAAAGTAGCATTAATCAGTTGTATCTTCCCCACCCTTTCATAAGGTTTTTCATTTGTCAGAATCCAGATATAAGTGTTAATTCCTGTATTGAAAAACAACTGGTTTGGCAGAGCAATAATTGCTTCTATAAGATTATTTTCAATTATCCACTTTCTTATATTGCTCTCTCCTTGCCCGGCGTCTCCAGTAAATAGCGGAGAACCGTTTGTAATTACAGCGACTCTTGATTTCTCTTTAACCTTCATCTTGGAGATCATATGCTGCATAAATAATAATTGCCCGTCATTTATCCTTGGTAGACCCGCTCCGAATCTTCCTTCCAATCCTCTTTCTGCTTCTTTCTTTACGGCATCTGCATCTTGCTCCCATTTAGTGCCATAAGGAGGATTAGAAATAATATAATCAAACTTCATATTGGAAAATTGATCTTTTGAAAGCGTGCTTAACGGGCCTTTGATCTTGTTTGCATCCTCTCCCCTCATTAGCATATCTGATTTGCAAACTGCAAAAGTTTCAGGTTGCAGTTCTTGCCCAAAAAGAACAACATCAACATTCTCATTGATGTTTGCTATAAAATTTTTGCAACTTGTAAGCATACCTCCTGTGCCACAAGCAGGGTCATAAATAAGTTTAATAATGTTCTTTTTTTTCAGATTTACACCATTCTCAACAAACATTAATTTCGTCATTAATTGAACAACATCTCTGGGAGTAAAGTGATCGCCAGCCTCTTCGTTAGATTGTTCGGAAAATTTCCTTACAAGTTCTTCATAAATTGTACCCATTTCATGATTGGAAACTACATTAGGATGTAAATCAATCTTTGACTCAGAGAATTTTTTGACTAAAAGGAATAAAAGATCAGCTTTAGACAGTTCACCGATACGCTCTTTAATTTTAAAATTCTCAAAAATATCCTGCACATTCTTACTGAAACAATCAAGATAATGTATTAAATTCTGTTCAATATGCTCGGGGTCCTCTGCAAAGGTCTTAAAGTCATATTTTGAATAATTGTAAAATCCTAACTGCTTTCCATTTTTATCCTTTGCGGCCATTAGAAGAACATGTTCCATATTTTCAAACTGGCCTCTATATTTATTATATGCTTCAAGAACTGCTTTTTTAGAATCGCCCAAAACACAATCAAATCTTTTAAGAACAGTAAAAGGAAGAATTGCTTTTTGGTATTCGTTTCTTTTATATACTCCCCGCAATAAATCTGCCAAATCCCATATAAAAGATATTTTTTCTTGAAAATTTGTCATTTTCGCCTCTCTTTCTTCTTTTTATTTTATCAACTTTACAAAATATTTCCAAATTTATTTTGAGAGATTCTGAAACAAGTTCAGAATGACAAAGAAAAAAAAGAGAAAACGGGATTCTTCTGTCGCTGCGCTCCATCAGAATGACTCTCTCTGTCACTGCGAGGCAACTTGTTGCCGCGGCAGTCCCATAGTAATATTTCTTTAAATTTTTGTTTTTATAAAACAATTGTTTGTTGCTAAGGAGGAGATTGCCACGGACTTCTACGAAGTCCTCGCAAAGACCCGGAATGGCAAGAAAAAAGACTAAAAGAGAGATTCTTCACTTCAGACTTGGCGTAATTCATGCCAAGGAAAAAAGCAGAATGACAAAGAAAAACATAAAAGAGAGATTTATCCCGGGGCAGGATAGCTTTTTATAAATTTATTTGACTTAAAAAAATTGTAGGGTATAAAGTGTTAGGGTGGTTTATGAAAATAGGGAATAAGGACAGATTTCTGTATTATGTTGCGGGCATCTTGCTTGTCTTGGCCTATCTGTTGCTCTGGTTTTTAGTTAATCCTGTTGGCATCGAAGAGCTACGGTATGTCGGCTGGATAATCTTAGCGGTTGGTCTTGTTTTAATCTTTCTACCTATGTTTGTTTTTCGCACTAAAGGCAAGGTGAAAAAGGGAAATGATTGGACCGAGACCTCAGCCCTTGTTGACACAGGAATTTACTCTGTTGTTCGGCATCCACTCTATCTGGGTTTGTTGCTTATGTACCTTGCAATTATTTTATGGAGTCAACATGGATTAACGATAATTGTTGGGATTATAGGTATGATGTGTGTTTACTTAATTTCAAGACAAGAAGACCAGCGTCTCATAGGGAAGTTTGGCGATGACTATAAAAGCTATATGCACTCTGTGCCGAGGATGAATCTTTTGGCAGGAATCGTACGGCTGGTAAGACAAAGAAAGGGGAAGAAAAATGAGAGTTAATAAAATTAGAAACACCGATTTAAACAATAATTTTACGAACTTTATATTCTTAATCTTAAAGGCATGATACAATGAATAATTTATTATTGATAGTATCTCTAATTTTTGTTGGACAAATTTTAGGCTCAGTAGTTGGATTAATAAAAAAGCCAGAGAAAAATATTTTGTATGGTTCTTTAGCATTTGCTGCTTCAATGATGCTTGGTATATCGTTTTTTCAATTAATACCTGAAAGCTTGAAAATTTCATCAATTTCCTTAGTAATAATGTCCTTTGTTTTCGGAATAGCAATAATGTGGATTGTTGATAAAATTTTGCCTCATATAAATCCCGAGTTAATGAAAAAAGAAAAACCATCTGTTAAAAGAAGCGTTACCATGCTTGTTATCGGCATGGCTTTGCATAATATACCAGAAGGATTGGCGATTGGTGTTGGGTTTGTTTTATCACCTGTATTGGGGATTACGGTAGCTCTGGGAATTGCGATGCAAGATGTACCAGAGAATATCGCAACAATTGTTCCATTATATGGATTAACTAAAAAGAGAATGAAATCTTTTATTATAACGACAGGAACAATATTATTCGAATTGCTCGGTTTCATTTTTGGTTATTATTTTTTTAAAGAAGTATCATTAAACTTATTAGGAGCATCACTTGCACTTGCAGCAGGTTTTATGACTTATATCTCAGTAGAAGAATTGATTCCAGCAGCACAAATAAAAGAAAATTTGAAAATAGGTATTATTAGTCTTGTTTTGGGAGCATTATGCGTTTTGCTAATTATCTTCTTAGTGGACTAAAAATAATGAAAAAGGGTTTTTAAGAGGCAACTTGTTGCCGCGGCAGTCCCATAGTAATATTTCTTTAAATTTTTGTTTTTATAAAACAATTGTTTGTTGTTAAGGAGGAGATTGCCACGGACTTCTACGAAGTCCTCGCAAAGACAGGGAAAAACGGAATGGCAAGAAAAAGAGCAGAATGACAAAGAAAAAATGAGAAAAACGGGATTCTTCTGTCGCTGCGCTCCATCAGAATGGCAAAAACAAAAAGGGCAGGTGTACACCTGCCCTTTAAAAGTTTTTCTTTTTATGTCTATTTTCTTTTTACGGCCAGTAATATATTGTTACAGTTCGTGTATCGTTATCCCAGTCAACAACTCCATCAAGGTGTTCCACTATGAATCTTAAGGGAAGATAAGTCCTTCCGTTAATGATAGTCGGAGTTACCTTGCTGTTGTTAGGGTCTATCTGTATTTTAATGCCGTCTACTATTGCCGTATTGTTATCTATTGTGAGTATTATCGTGTGGTAGTTAAGGTTGATTGTTACTTCTCTTGTATCTTCGTTCCAGGTAATGTTTCCATTTAATGATTCTATCAATGCTCTTATCGGAATCAGTGTCCTGTCGTTCTTTATGATTGGCTTGCTGTTCTGTTCATCAATAGTTTTAGGTATGCCGTTTATTGTAATCTCAGGGTTATCTATCTGAAGTGTGATGATTAAAGGTGTTTTTACGGAAAGTCTTGCAAATGTTACTTCTATTGTATGGTTGTCCTTTACGTTCTTAAACTTGTATACCTGTTCTGTCGAAGCTATTGGTTTGTTATCTACAATTATCTTGTCTATTCTGTATCCTGAGTTAGGTGTGATAGTAAATGTTTCAGTTTCATTGTATTTTACAGTAACTGTGCCTGACGGAGATATTGTCCCTCCTTCACCTGCTTTTGCTTTGATTGTATATTCATTCCTTTCAAGTGTTACAATGATTTTATGGTTTTCATACACTGCAAGGACTGTATAGGTATATGTGCCGTTTGCATTCTCAGTTAGCTTTGTCATAGGAACTATGTTTCCGTTATCAGTAACTCCTGTTATATGGGAACCTGCATCCGGGTTAATTGTTATCTTAGCAGGATTGCCTGATTGAACTGTCTGTTCTTTGGGAGTTACTGTTGCATAACCTCCGTATATAGATACTGATGCTTCTACTACGAATGTTGGTATGGGTTTTGGAATAAATGTCACTGAAATTGTGCGATCTGCTGTTACATTAGTAAATGTGT
>JAYELD010000145.1 GCA_034717215.1 Caldisericota bacterium | reverse complement strand
AGATATTACAAAAGATCCTGGCAGAAAATTTAAGTAAATATTATTACTTGACAACTCTGCTTTTTTTGTTATAATCGTTCTATAATTTAGTGAGGAGATATTATGAGGAGAAGAATTTTATTTGCAGTTATTGCGCTTTTGTTTATTGTTCCTATCTTTACCGGTTGTACTGGTGGAAATGGGTCTCAAGAAGGTGTTACTCAGGGAAGAGAAGTAGCTCCGGATTTTTCCTGGCAGACCTTAGATGGAGAAATTGTGCATCTTTCGGACCTTAAAGGGAAAGTTGTTTTTCTCGATTTTTGGTCAATCGGATGTGGCCCATGTCGTTTGACAATTCCACATGTTGAAGCAATACATAATAAGTACAAGGATAAGGGTGTTGTGGTAATTGGAATTAATATGGATGCAGCATCTAAGAGGCAGGAAGTGGCGGAATTCATAAAAGAAAACGAGATGACGTATTTCGTTGTCAGTGATGCTAAGGGCAATGTTGTGTCATTATATGGCGTGACGAGCATTCCGAGATTTTTTCTTGTAGATAAGGACGGAAAAATTGCTTCTATGAAAATTGGCAATATTCCCAATTTGGAAGAACTTATCGTAAGTGAAATTGACAAACTTTTAGAGGAATAGGAGGATATTTGTATGGAAGTTAATGAGATTGATTTTAAACAGGAAATACTTGATTCCAAAATACCGGTTCTTATAGATTTTGGGCAGATTGGTGTGCACCATGCAAAATGATTACACCGGTAGTAATGGAAATTGCGAAAGAAAATGAAGGAAAGCTCAAAGTTGTTAAAGTTAATGTCGATGAAAATCAAAATCTTGCTATACAATACGAAATTATGAGCATTCCTACACTTGCCATTTTTGTTGATGGAGCAGTTGTTGATAAAATAATTGGAGCTGTACCAAAAAGAACCATTCTAACAAAGATAGAGAAATATATTTCTAGTAATTAGTCGCATTAAGGCTGCTATGCTTGTAGCAGCCTTTTATTTTTCTCTGAGTTTTTCAATTGCTGATTTTACTAATTCAAAAGGATTTTCAAAAAAATAATTACCCATTACAAGTATGTCTGCTCCTGCTTTTATTACTGTTTCTGCTGTTTCGTCATTTATTCCGCCATCGACTGAGATTTGAAAGTTTAATTTTTTTGATTCTTTTGTTTTTCGAGCTTTTTCTATTTTTGTTAGCGAGGAATTTATAAATTTTTGACCCGAGAATCCAGGTTCAACACTCATTATTAGAAGCACATCTATTTGCGAGAGCAAGTGTTCTATTTTATCGAGATTTGTTGATGGTTTAATGGATATTCCTGGTTTTATGCCAAGTTCTTTTATTTTATTAATTAATGCCATGGGGTCGCGGGTTTGCTCTATATGGAATGTGATATAATTTGCACCGGCATCTTTGAACTGGGAGAAAAAATTTTCAGGATTATCAATCATAAGGTGTACATCAAATGGAAGGTTAGTGGTTTTTCGCAACTTTTTTACGACACCGGGGCCGATTGAAATGTTTGGCACAAAATGTCCATCCATAACATCTAAATGCACCTGGCTGTCTGGTATTTTATAAATTTTTTCTATCTCTTTTGTAAGGCACGCGAAATCAGCTGCCAAAATCGAAGGCGCGACGGTGAATTTCATTTTGATATTTTTAGCCTTATTTCCGTGCCACGGCTAACCTTTAATCCTGGCATAGGATATTGGTAAAGAACCATTCCTTTTGTTCCTTTTGCAATATCTGTTTCTTCAATTATTTCAATTTGGAAACCTTCATCAAGAAGGAGTTTTGTTGCATCTTCAACATCCATTCCGACAACATTGGGGACTATGACAAACGTGCCAATGCTTGCAACCATTTTTATGCTGCCATATGGCGGCAATATACTCCCTGCAGCTGGGTGTTGCGAAAGTATTGTCCCTACTGGGGAATTATCCTCTTTGTCTGTAATCTCACCAATTGCTAAGCCTATACTTTTCAGTATGGATATTGCTTCCTCAAGGTTTTTCCCGGTAAGATCGGGTACTGTGATGTTTAGCGAACCATTGCTTATTACTGCTTTGACTATTGTTTCTCTTCTTACTTCTTCGCCATTTTCTGGCGCTTGCGAAATAATATGGTCTAGTGGTATTGTGTCATTGAATTCTGAATCAGTTATTTCTAATATTAATCCGTGATTTGCTAGCTCTTTTTCAGCATCATCCAATTTAAAGCCAATAATGTTGGGGACTTTAACTATTTTAATTTCTGCATTGGTGCTGCAACCAAAATTTATTAAGATAAGTGATGCTATTAATATTCCTATGAGTATCTTTTTCATACGTATATTCTATTATTTTTTTAGAAGATTTGCAACATCTACATAAAATTATATACTAAATATATGAAAAAGATTGTAGCATATCCGGGTACATTTGACCCGATCACAAACGGGCACCTGGATATAATAAAGCGAGGAGCGGATTTATTTGATAAGCTTGTTGTTTTTGTTGCAGAGAACAACGAAAAGCATCCATTGTTTACGTTGAATGAACGGATTGAAATGGCGCAGTGTCTTGCAAAAGAATTTAATAATGTTTCTGTAATGCCGCTTGAGGGTCTCTTGACGTCTTGCTTAAAAGAAAATAATATTAAAGTTGTCCTGAGGGGGTTACGCACTATGTCTGATTTTGAGTACGAGTTTCAAATGGCTCTTATAAACAAAAAGCTCTATCCTGATTTAGAAACTGTGTTAATAATGAGCAGCAGTGAGTTTGTGTTTTTAAGTTCAAGTCTGGTGAGGGAAATTGCACTTTTAGGCGGTGATGTTTCTAAATTTGTTCCACCTTGTGTAGAAAAAAGGCTTAAAAGGAGGTTAGTAAACAATGGAAAATGACTCTGTATTTAAAGAGATTGAGCTGTTAGAGCAGATGTTAAAATCAGGAAAGACAATACCGTTTTCCAACTTGGTCGCCGTAGATAAAGATTTATTTATTTCTAAGATTGATCGCATTCGCGAATTACTTCCGGAAGAAGTAAAAGAAGCATATCTTGTTTCCAAACGGAAAAGTGCAATTTTAACCCAAGCAAATGAGGAGAGAGATAGAATCCTTGAAAGCGCAATGGTGAGGCGCGATGAAATTGTTCAAGATTCAGATGTTCTGGAAGAAGCGAAAAAGGAGAAGGCAAAAATACTGGACGAAGCGCGAACAGAGGCAGAAAAAATGCAGAAAGATGCCGAGGATTATGTTTTTAAACTTTTGGCAAAGACTCAGACTATTTTACAAAAAGCACAATCTGTGCTAGAAGAGGGCAAGGAAGGATTGAAGCATGAAGGTCCCGATAGTGAGCATTCGGAATAAGATTGTAGAAATCCACGAGAAATTGTTGGATATCGACTTCGGTAACAATAGAACAATTGTTTTGCCCATTTTGTTAACAGGGCAGATGGTTGGTAATCCAACTACAGATAAGACACATTTCAATGGATGTATTACGGCAAAGCTAATATTAGTTTGTGTACAGTGTTTGAAAAAATTTAAAGAAGCATTTGATATAAGTTTCGAAGAAACATATTTACCTAAAAACAAGAATAAAGTGAGTATGTCAGAGGAAAAATCTATAGAAAATCTAGATATATTTGTTTATCACGGCGACTGCATTGATACAGTAAAAATTGTCAAGGACATTTTACTAAAAGCGATTCTTCCCTACCCTCTTTGCCAGAAGTGTAGGGCGCTTGATAATTCTTAAATATCTTTTATATTCTTCTTAAAAAATGAGGAGGTGATTCCCATAATTTGGGTAGATGATGTATATAAATGAAGCTAAAGATTACATAGGGAAAGAAGTAACCATCAAGGGTTGGGTGTATAATTTGCGGTCAAGCGGCAAAATTTTATTTATTTTATTGAGGGATGGAACAGGGTTTATACAATGTGTGATGGTAAAAAATGAAGTTGAGGACGAAACATTTACCATGGCAAAAGCACTTACTCAAGAAACTTCTGTCATTGCAAGAGGAACGATTCGAGAAGATCAAAGATCTCCTAATGGCTGCGAGGTGACATTAAAAGAAATTGAAATAATACAACTTACCAGAGATTATTCTATAACACCGAAAGAACACGGTGTAGGGTTTTTAATGGAACATCGACACCTGTGGCTCAGGTCAAAGAGACAATGGGCAATTTTGAGGATCAGGCACCAAATTGAAAAAGCGTTTCGAGATTTTTTTGATAATAGAGACTTTACACTTGTGGATGCTCCTATTCTTACGCCAAATGCTTGTGAAGGTTCTACTACGCTATTTCAAACAGATTATTTTGGTAAGCCAGCTTTTCTCTCGCAGAGTGGCCAGCTTTATATGGAGGCAGCAGCGATGGCACTAGGGAAGGTGTATTGCTTTGGGCCTACTTTCCGTGCCGAAAAATCTAAAACTAGGAGACATCTTACGGAATTCTGGATGCTTGAGCCTGAGATTGCTTATATCACATTTGAAGAGAATATGAGGCTTCAAGAAGACATGATTGCATATGTGATAAGAGATGTGCTTAAAAATAGAAAAAATGAACTCGATATTATAGAGAGAGACACTTCCTTACTGGAGAAGATCGAGCCACCCTTTCCAAAAATATATTATAAAGAGGCACTTGAAATTTTGAAAAAGCATGGGAAGATAGTTGAGTGGGGTGATGACTTTGGTGGAGAAGAAGAAACAATACTTGCAGACACATTTAATAAACCTGTATTTGTGCATCATTTTCCTGCTGGCGCAAAGGCTTTTTATATGAAGCCCGATCCCGAGGAGCCAAATACTGTTCTTGCTGCTGATTTATTAGCCCCTGAGGGATATGGCGAAATTATTGGTGGTAGCCAGAGAATAGATAATTATGACTTAATGTTTGAAAAAATTCGAGAAGATAACCTTTCAGATGAAGATTATAGGTGGTATCTCGATCTGCGAAAATATGGATCTGTGCCGCATGGAGGATTTGGCATAGGTATTGAGAGAACTGTTGCCTGGATTGCTAAACTTCCACACGTGCGTGAAACAATACCTTTCCCAAGATTGCTTGGTAAAATATATCCGTGATTGAACAGAAATCTATTGCAGCTTTAACTGATATTAAAAAAGAGAAGATCCATCGGATGTACCTTCTCTTTGGAGAAAAAAGCTCTTACGCTTATCTCAAATTTCAGATTG
>JAYELD010000144.1 GCA_034717215.1 Caldisericota bacterium | reverse complement strand
TCATTCACAAGAAAAGGAAACAATGACAAGAATTGGCATCTATGGTGTGAGTACACAGTCTGGTCACGCGTACCTGACAGATTGTCTCTCGATCGGTGTTGAGGTATATGGATACGCCCGCTCCTCTCAACACGGTACGGAAGCCGTAACCACGCTTATGCAGCAGGGTGGAATCTACCGCCAGAGGCCCGGCAACAACATCGAGGAAACCTCAGCCTTTCTTCCCCTTGGGGCCGGTGAGGTGGGGCACGATCTCGAGCGACTGATCGATGTGTCCGACATCATTATCCTCGCTCATCCAGCCCAGTATCAGGAGGAAAGCGCCAGGCGGTTGAAGGAAGCAGGCTTGCTAGAAGGGGGTGGCGTTCTGTTGGTCCTCTCCCCCTCGCGAACCCTCGCGACTCCTTATTTGTGGCGCATCCTTGGGGAGCAATACCCTGTCATCTCTTTCCAGACCTGTCCGTACTCGTGCAAGTCGTCCTCCCCCGGTTCCACCTATATCAAACGAAGAAAGAAGAGCTGGATGGCCTCGGTGGAGGGAGACGTGTCAGGACGTGCGCTGGCGGCATTGAAGGGGATTTTCCCCCAGACTCTCACCAGTGGACTTCCTGCAACGACGTCGTTGGGGAATATTGGGGCTGTTTTCCACCCCACTACCTATCTGTTGAACTGGGATGCGATACTCGCCGCAGACAAAGCAAACACCACCTTCCCGTTCTACCTTGAGGGCATTGCCAGGAACGTCAAGGTGGCCAGTGTCATTGAGGAGATTGATCAGACGCGACTCCGGATTGCGCACGCGCTCGGGATCTCAGTCTTTGGACTGCAAGGTGACCCCAGAGAGCAGGAATGGGCGTCCATCATGAAAGAGGTGCCGAAATCACGTGCGTCTGGTTCCAGCATCCAGGAACTACGGCGCCTGCGGGCCGTGCATCTTCAGCCCATACACGACTCCGTCGTCTCCGCCCAGCACTGGTTGGATTACACGTATGGCGCGACGAGGATTCCGGGCGAGCCCCTGTCGGATGCCATAGGAAGAACGTCCACGTACCAGAGGAGATCGTACCCGCAGGAAAGATACATACACGAGGACATTCCGACCGGTCTGGTCCCGCTGGAGAGCCTTGCGGAGAGGTTCGGCATACCACACGAGGCCATGACACGCATCATCGACCTGTACCAAGACGTTACGGGGATGGACGGAAGGAAGACGGGCAGGAATCTGGAGCCCTTCAAAACAGGGTATCTGAAGCAGTATCTATTGGGCAGATTGGGGGCAGAAGGTGAGCAAGAACTGTGTGCTGGCAACGTTGGGAAACGACCCACATACTCAGGGGCTGTACAAGGCCTCGCGCATTGCCCAGAGAGCGGGCATCGCCGTGCGACTTGTTCCACCGGGAACAACGGTTCGGGAGATCATGGAGCGCATTCAGCGCGACGATCCCGGTTACGTCGGCCTGAGCTACAGGCTCAGCCCTAGTGTAGGGCTTCAAGCGTTCACCCGCTTTCTGAAACGCCTGGACGAGACCGGGCTGCTCCGGACAGCCAATGGAGAGGTCCGGAAGCTGGCCTTCGCGGGCCTGCCCGAGACGATGCGCGCCATCGAAGGGAGTGGAAGCCGTCTGCCCTGCGAGGTGACGACAATGCGGCAGGACGACGACTTGTTGGACCGGGCCGCCAGGGTGCTAGACTTCTTTGACGTGTCAGACGCCCGCAGCGCGACTATCCTCCAGGACCTCAGAAGGGAGCTGTATCCCCCTACGATCCCGGAATTGGATCAGCTGGCGACAGCAGTCACCGCCGACGATTCGTACCTGACCGAACCTCCACTGCCCATTCCCTCCCCAGCCGCTATGCGATTCCTGCCGAGGCGAGTTTGCGAGTCCCCTATCCCGGTTCTGCGAACCCATTTTGGCGTCCCCGCCGCGTCGATCAAGCCAACGGCTGAGGGGATCGCAAGACTGGCCCAATCGAGGGTGATTGACGAGATCTCGCTGGGCTCTTCGGACCTCTCTCAGCGGTATTTTGGCAGGCCGGAGGAGTTTGCCCGCCGGAAGAACGACGGCGGCGTGCCCTACAAGACGTTCGACGACCTGGTTGAGCTGGCAAAAGCAACACAGCGAGGGAATTTTCCGTCTATCAAGCCCTACGCCCACGTTGTAGATTTGGTTGGCTTCATCCATACGTGCATCAAAGCAGGCATGTTGACCGGAGCCCATCAGGCCATCCCCTTGTATTGGTTCAATGAATTGGACAGCCGGGGGCCTATGACCGTACCTGACTCGATCCGAGAGCACCTTGCCGCAGTGAGAAAACTGGCTCAACTGGGAATCCCTGTGGAAATGAACGATCCCAATCAGTGGTCATCTCGCTGGGCCCACGATACGCTCATCTGTGCCGACTACGGACTGATCACGGCCGTGATGCTCAACGCCAGCGTGCGTGACCTGGTGCTGCAGATGCAGTTCAACAAGCCTCGCGAGACCGGCGACCTAGCAGACTTGGCGAAGATGACTGCGAGCCTGGAACTCGCCAACAAGTTGCTGCCCCGGGGCCCAGACAGACCCAGGATCTGGACACAAACTCGAACGGGCGTCGGGTATTTCGATCCGGATCCAGATGCCGCCAGATTCCAACTGGCCAGATCCACGTTCCTACAGATGATGATCTCGCCCCACATCATCCACGTGGTGAGCACCTGCGAGGCCGACCACGCTGCAACAGTGAAAGACATTGTAGAAAGCTCGAAGCTGGTGAGACGGTGTGTCAGGGTCTTCAAGCAGCATGAGCCGGAGCTGACCAAGTACCTTCGCGATCCCATTGTGGTCGAACGGCGGGAATTCCTGCTCAAGGAAGCGCGGTTCCTCCTGCAGAGGATTGCACGCCTGGGCCAAGGCGGCAGTAGTGTTCGACCGCTAGCGAAGCGGCGTTCATCACGAGCTGTAGACGGATCCACCCTGAGATCGTTGGTACCCAGTCTCGCGCGCGAGAGTACGTTGATCGAAGCCCTGGAACGGGGCTATCTGGCTGCCCCCGGCATCTTCCATCCGGCATATCCGGCTGGCCGGAGGCTGACCACAGGGCCAAGCCGCAACGGTTTCATCGACTGTCTGGATCTGAAGGGGGGCAAACGGGCAGGCATCATGCAAGAGGAGGCAAGACTCTCTTTTCTGGCGTGCGCGTAAGCCGGGAAGCGATCTAACCTGTCGTAGCGTGCGGTGGTCACCATCTCTGGCCCCGTGGCCGCCACCGCCCGAAGGTATCTTCGACGTCCATCGTCATCGCCCTACCAATCGGCGCTACTCGTATGTTGTGGCGCAGCCGGCGCCAGATCCCTTCGGACAGCGACGTATCCCCTGAGACTAGCAGTCGATGCCCTTCCAGCGTGAAAAAACCACAGCTCCCTCACCTACCAAGCGAGGCTTGCTGGTGAAGGAGCGGCAAAAGGGCGTCTAAGCAGGTCCCCGTGCTCCATGACCACAGCCCCTCGCTTCTCAGCAAGAGAAAGACCGGACATCTGGCAACAGGCATACCTAGCCCATCTAGGGCACGACGGTACTGGACTGCAGTGCTAGATCGATGCATGGCAAGAAGCACGTCGACGGCCTCGTTCCAGGTCATCGTTGGTGCTTTGCTGGCTGTTTCTGCCGCGGTAGAACCGTTGTCCTCAGAGTTGTCCGGGTTTTTCGCGGCATAATTCAACCTCGTCAGAATCGGTTTTCGCGGCGCAGAATGGCCCTTCTG
Source organism: Caldisericota bacterium (assembly GCA_034717215.1). Taxonomy (NCBI): domain Bacteria; kingdom Pseudomonadati; phylum Caldisericota; species Caldisericota bacterium. Next base: position 1,520 of record JAYELD010000144.1, on the reverse strand, counting down.
AGGAGTGATTCCGCCCTGAAAGACCGATTTCGCGGTGATACTTCGCGACGCTATGCCAGAAGAACGTCTGTTCTCAGCACTATCCTATCAGTTGCGACCTGTTGGGTCAAGGGATGCGGCGGCCGAATGCAAGGCTTAGTCCGCTGACTACCACCCGATTTTCTCCTGCCCAATGCCGCCGGCTAGCCCGTACGCTAGCTTACACAGCCAAACCACGAGCCCGATCCACTGAGCGTGAATCCCCGTACATACGATCAGCCGCCCGAAGTAGCGCGTGATCAGCAGGGTGGAGCCGCGCTCTTCGAGATAGGTGCGCTCCACCGTGAGGACCGTGGAGGAAGCCAGCCGTCTGGTCGGCGCACGGGGGTGAGGAGGAGACGTCGCCAGCATGGTCGGCTAGAGGACGGAAGCCACCATCGGTTCGAGTGGAGGTCGCCGCTAACACCAAAGATGTCGCAAGAGGCAGATCTTTCCCTTCTTCACACGATCTGCATCCAGCCTGTACGCTATCTCCAAAGGCCCCTGGTAGAATCCCCTCGTGAATGTCAAGAGACCAAGAGACCGAAAGAGATCAAACAGATGTTCGAGAAGATGAAGCAGACGAGCATGAGGATTCTAGTAGCGCTTGTCGTCGCAGCTTCTTTCGCCGCGGGTGTCGGCGTTACGGTGGCAGCGGCGGGCCCCCGGACGACCGCAGTACGCAAACGACAAGGAGAAGACCAGTGTCGAGACTGCATGATTCGCCAACCTGAGCGATAAGGAAATAGAGGGTATTCTCCTTATGCGCGAGGAAAAGAAGCTAGCCCGGGACGTTTACCAGGCGCTCTTCGATACGTGGAGCCAGCCGGTCTTCCAGAACATCGCCAACAGCAAACAAGCGCACGTGGACGCCGTCAAGGGACTGATCGATCGCTATGGTCTGGACGATCCTGTAGGCGGAAACGGGTAAGGCGAGTTCACCAACCAAGATCTTCGGGCCCTCTATGAGGAACTGATCCCAACGGGTAGCGAATCGCTGGCCAGTGCCCCGCCTCTGTAAGGGCCCCGGGCGGATCTCCTAGACTATGTGGTCGGCTTGACGCGTCCAATCAGCTCGTCACTCCTCCCAACGTCTTTGCCCGTCAAGAGGCTCCGGCGCTGTCGTTGAAGAAGTGGACATCCTCCAGACGCCAGTCCACTCCCACCGGCTCGCCCGGCTGATGGACAGCCCTCGAACTAGGGACCTCGACGTCGAGCTCAAGACCGTCGTCAAGGGCGACACAGTACCGCACGATGGCGCCCAGGTAGACGGCTTCCTTAACAGTGCCGATGACATCGGTGCTGCCTGCGTCGACCAGGCGCAGTCTCTCAGGGCGCACGGCACCAAGGAGCTCCCCGTCGGGCAGCGTCAGATCCTCAGGGACTGGGACCCTGTGGCCCAGAAGCTCAAGCGCGCCCTCAGCCACGTGGCCGCGGAGCATGTTGGCGCGCCCGATGAAGGCGGCAACGAAGCGAGTCGCGGGATTCTCGTAGATCTCCCA